>CAZXWT010000253.1:0-2047 GCA_964644475.1 uncultured Sediminibacterium sp.
TTCAATATAAAAATATTGCTTATCCCTTAGTGGTAATATGGGCTTTATGGGGCATCAAAGCATCGCAGGGTACAAAGAGTGCATTGATCAATCAATTAACAGTAGTAGGTATACTAGCGCTTGGCGCGCTTATTTCAAGATTAGCATCAAAAAAAATAATTGCAAAATAAAATTAGTGCGGTAGTCTTTCTTTAAAAAAGCCATACACCCAGGTTCCCAAAATTGCACTGGTTAATGTAATTGCAACACTTGCAAATCCGGCCCCAATATGTGCAAATAATGGGCCAGGGCATGCACCTGTCATTGCCCAGCCAAATCCAAACAACAAGCTACCAATAATAGTGCCTTTGTTAAAGGTTTTTGGAGTGATTGAAATTTCTTCTTTTTCTATGCTTTTTAACTTTGCTTTTTTAATAATTGCAACAGAAATGATCCCAACAGTTACCGCTGTGCCAATTACACCGTACATATGAAAACTTTGAAGCTTAAACATTTCCTGAATTCTAAACCAAGAAATAATTTCTGCTTTTACAAAAACGATTCCAAAAACAATTCCCAGTGCTATATATTTTAATTTATTCATTGTCGTATTAATTTAATTGTAGAATTATTGGAAGAATTAGATTGGTCATAATAAATCCACCAATCATAAAGCAAATAGTTGCAACCAAAGAAGGCCATTGTAAATTGCTTAATCCAGTAATAGCATGTCCTGAAGTACACCCATTGGCATATCTAGTTCCAAAGCCTACTAAGAAACCGCCCACCACCATTAATATAAATCCTCTAATAGTGCTAAGAGATTGAAGACTGAATAAATCAGTTGGAATTAAATGTTCGAAGTCGTGAATGTTATATTGTATTAATTCTTTTTGCAAAGAATCATTTATTACAATATTGTTAGGATTAGTTAAAAAATAGGTTGCTATAAATGCGCCAATAATAATACCCAATACAAAAAATAAATTCCATGATTCTTTTTTCCAATTATATTGAAAAAAAGGGATCTTGCCTGGGATGCACGCTGCACAGATATGTCTTAAGTTTGAAGAAAGACCAAAGGTTTTATTTCCTAATAATAATAAAGCAGGTACCATTAGTCCTATGAGAACCCCTGAAACATACCAAGGCCATGGTTCTGAAATTGTTTTGATTAAGCTCATAAAATACTCCAATTGAATGATAAATAGTCTACAAATATAGTAGATTATATATTATTCATTCAATTAAGCGTTAAAAATTAATTGCTCAATGAAAATAAATAGAGACATTGCTAATACAAACCAGCCAAATCCTTTTTTTAGTTTAGTACCGTCCATCTTGTTGTTCAAGAAATTTCCCAAGATTATACCACCAGTCGCAAGCACAACAATGCTAGCTAATAAAGTAAAATCTACTGTGGTATGAGTAAGGTCTCCAACAAATCCAAATAGGGATTTGATAGTAATAATAAACAAAGAAGAGGCAATAGCTTTCTTCATGGGTAGTTTTCCTAATAGTACTAATGCTGGAATAATTAAAAAACCACCACCTGCACCAACAATGCCAGTAACAATACCTTCTATTAGTCCAACAATTATAAGCGTTAAACCATAATTAGGTTTAGTCTCAACGCCTTCAATATTTTTCTTACTTAAAATCATTGATAAAGCAGAAGCCAACATTAATGTCGCAAAGAATAACATTACAAAACCACTTTTAGTGGTATCCATTAGTCCAAATAGTTTGAATTCTTGGGGGATGGCAGGTAAGATCCATTTTCTAGATAGTAACACTCCTAACATAGAGGGTATACCAAAAATCAAAATGATTTTTGCATCTAATAATCTTTGTTTGTATTTAGAAATAACCCCCGCTATACTACTTAAGCCAACGATACAAAGAGAATAAGTGGTAGCTAATACTGGATCTATATGAAAAAAGTATACCAAAACAGGTACAGTTAATATGGAGCCCCCGCTTCCTACTAAGCCAAGAGATATACCAATTAGGGTAGCTAAAAAATATCCAATTATTTGCATCGTTGATTATTTGAACAAAAATCGTT
>CAZXWT010000254.1:0-2043 GCA_964644475.1 uncultured Sediminibacterium sp.
TTAGTGATATGCACCAAACCATCATCACTACCCGTATAGATCAAACCTTTTTCGTGAGGAGATTCAATTACATAAGAAATAGTACAATAGTTTTCACCACCTGCTCCTTCATTGGTATAAGGTGTGCCACTCATACCCATCTTCGTAGTATCATGTGTTGTTAAATCTGGAGAAATTGCTTTCCAAGATTTTCCTAAATCAGTGGTCTTAAATAAAATGTTACCCGCATGGTAATATGCGTCTTCATGCATTGAACGAACAATTGGGGCATTCCAGTTAAAACGGTACTGCATATCTTTAGGCTGTAAAGATTGATATTGCACAGGAGCAACCATTACACCAACTTCATCATTTGTTTTAGTGTCTAATACACCAATAGTACCTTGATAAGATCCTCCTAAAACATATCTAGGATTATTTGGATCAAATGCTAAGAAAGCAGATTCTCCACCTGCACTATAAGACCAATCTCTTTCTGTGATGCCATACCAAGAAGTAGTTTGATTCGCAATTTTAACACTGGTATTGTCTTGTTGACCACCATACACATTAAATGGAAATAGATTATCTGCATTTACTCTATAAAATTGTGCAGTTGGTTGATTGTCTTGAGAACTCCAATTTTTACCACCATTAAAAGAAACAGAAGCACCTCCATCATTAGAGATAACCATGTTTTTATTATTAGATGGATTAATCCATAATTGATGATAATCGCCATGTGGCGCTCTAAAAGATTGCCATGTCTTACCGCCATCTGTAGACTTAACTGCAGGAGAACTTAAAACATAAACAGTATTCTCTTCCACTGGATCTGCAATACATTCAATATAATACCAAGCTCTTTGAACTAAACGATGGTCTTTACTAATTCTATTCCAAGACTTACCTGCATCGTTAGATACAAATAAACCACCTTGCTCTTTTTGAGTATCACTCTCCACCAACGCATATACTTTTTCTGAATTCGCTTTTGAAACAGCTACACTCATTTTACCTAATTCTTTAGGTAAGCCGTTTTGAATTTTTTCCCATGTATCACCACCATCCACACTTTTGTATAAACCACTTCCTTTACCACCACTTCTTACTTCCCAAGGCAATCTTCTATAATCCCACATAGCAGCATACAAGATTCTTGGATTATTTAAATCCATGCTTAAATCAACACAACCAGTATTTTCATCAACATATAAAGTCTTTGTAAAGGTTTTACCACCATCTATTGATTTATAAACGCCGCGCTCTGCATTAGGTCCATGCAATGCACCTTGTGCAGCAACATAAACAATATCTGGATTAGTAGGATGTATACGAATATTCGCAGTATGTCTAGTTAATTCTAAACCTAAATGCTTCCATGTTTTACCTGCATCTGTAGATTTATAAATACCATCACCATAAGAAGTCATTACACCTCTTGGAGGATGTTCTCCCATACCCACATAAACAATATTTGGATCAGAAGCTGCAACTGCCACAGCACCTACAGAACCTGTTTTAAAAAATCCATCAGAAATATTATTCCAACTTGCTCCTGCGTCTTCTGTTTTCCATAATCCACCACCAGCAGTACCCATATAATAAGTATAGGGTTGTCCTATCACACCAGTTGATGTAACAGATCTACCGCCACGCATTGGACCAATATTACGCCAGATTAAAGGCTTATAATAATTGGTTTCATTTACAATTGGTGCAACTGATTTAGTTGTAGTGACTTTTTTTTGTGCAGAAGCAACAAAGGGCAACATGATAAATGCCGCTTTAAGGATAGAAGCTCTCATTGAAAAATTTTTAATTGATCTACAAGTTAATAAAAAAAGGGCAGTATAGAAATACCGCCCGAATCAACGATTGCTTGCTTATGTACACTAAAAAATGTTGCTGTCATGGATGGAGTTGAACCATCGTTAAGGGTTTTGCTGACCCTTGCCTATCCGTTCGGCCACATGACTGAAGCATAAAGATAGGTATATATTTTATATTGTCTACTAATTTTGTAGACTTTTATTAAAATTTATTTTTAAAATGCATAAGTAA
>CAZXWT010000255.1:0-2041 GCA_964644475.1 uncultured Sediminibacterium sp.
ATGCATTGCATCCCAACATTAGGACTTCCGTCATACATATCTATGATAGCAATCTTTATGGGGGCAGTTTGCATTATAGATAGCTTAGATTGGTTTTTGGAGATAAATTCAATAATGTCTCATACATTAATTGAATAGTATCAGCTATATCTTTTTTATGTATCATTTCAACAGTAGTATGCATATATCTCAATGGTATGGAGATTAACACAGAAGGACAGCCATCATTGGCATATGCAAAACTATCCGTATCAGTGCCAGTACTTCTGCTTAATGTTCTAAATTGAACTGGGATCTTTTTTGCTGTCGCAGTGTCTTCTACAATTTTCAACAATTTATTGTGAATAGCAGGTGCATAAGCTAAAGATGGTCCATTTCCGCATTTGATATCTCCTTCAATCGCTTTATTGATCATAGGAGTATGAGTGTCGTGCGTTACGTCTGTTACAATCGCAATATTTGGTTTAATTCTTCTAGCAATCATCTCAGCACCTCTTAATCCAATTTCTTCTTGCACCGCATTTACGATATATAAACCAAAAGGTAATTTCTTTTTATTCTCTTTTAATAATCTTGCTACTTCGGCAATCATGAATCCTCCAATTCTATTATCAAAAGCTCTTCCAATAATAAAATCATGAGCTAATTCATCAAATCCTTCTTCATAAGTTACCACTGCACCAATATGAATTCCCAAAGCTTCCACTTCTTTTTTGGTTCTAGCACCACAATCTAATGTCAGGTTGTCCACCTTGGGTTGTGGTTCTTTTTGTTCAGGATTACTTAATCTAGTATGAATTGCTGGCCATCCAAATACTGCTTTTACTGGCCCTTTCTTGCCATGAATCCAAACACGCATGCTTGGAGCAATTTGATGATCAACGCCACCATTTCTTTTTAAATAGATTAAACCTTGGTCACTAATATAATTTACAAACCAGCTAATTTCATCAGCATGTGCTTCTATCACTACTTTAAATGGGGCATCTGGATTGATCACACCAACAGCGGTGCCATAAGGATCCGTAAAACATGTATCTACATATTGCTTTACATAATTTAACCATATTTTTTGACCACTTGTTTCAAAGCCCACCGGAGAGGGGTTATTGATATAAGCTTTTAAAAATTCGTAAGCTTTGGGTTGAATCACTGTCTTCTTTGCAGATTTAGTACTAGATGCTTTTGCCATAATAGTTTCTTTGATTTTATCTATTGCAAGATAATACATATTGCTATTAATTATAGTGAGATAAATACTTACTTTTGTACATTCTATGCCAATGTTACAGCCCCCTTTTGATATCAATGAATTATGGAGTTTGCCACCGGCAGACTTCTTGACCAAAAGCAAGCAATTGAGTCAATGGCAGGCTCAAATGAATCCTGTATATAAAGAATGGATAGAGCTGGCTAGGTTAAAAGATATTCCTTTTTTACCTATTTCTTTTTTCAAAACACACGATGTCTTTATTGGGAATAAACCTGAAATACATTTTGAAAGTAGTGGTACTACCGCAGATGTAGTGAGTAAGCATTGGGTGAGCGATTTGTCTCTTTATGAACAAAGTTTTAATCATTGCTTTAACCTTTTTTATGGGGACCCTTCTGAATATTGTATTATTGGATTATTACCTTCTTATTTGGAAAGAAGTCATTCTAGTTTGGTGTATATGGTGGATCATTTGATTAAACAATCTGGCCATTCTTCAAGCGGATTTTATTTAAATGAGTTTGAAAAATTAGATACTTTGTTGAAGGAATTAGAATCAAAAAAACAAAAGACCATTTTAATTGGAGTGAGTTTTGCTTTAATGGATTTTGCTGATGCTTTTCCGCAGCAATTAAAGCATACCATTGTGATGGAAACTGGAGGAATGAAGGGTAGAAGAGTTGAATTAATCAAATCCGAATTACACCAATATTTAAAAGAAAGACTAGGCGTTGAACAAATTCATTCGGAATATGGCATGACTGAATTATTAAGTCAGGCTTATTCCATTAAAGATGGATTATTTAAATGTCCACCATGGATGAAAGT
>CAZXWT010000256.1:0-2040 GCA_964644475.1 uncultured Sediminibacterium sp.
ATATATGGATCAGATGCCTTAGCTGGTGTGATTAATATTATCTCTAATGCCCCTGTAGCTGAAGGTGTAACTAAAGGAAATGTATTCACCAACTATCAAACCAATAATGGATTATTTGGAAGACATATTGATATTGCTTCTAATAAAAATGGATTGTTCTGGGGAGTGAATACAAGTATGAAAGATGCAGGAGATTATCAAAATAAATACGATGGCTATGTGTTTAATTCAAGATTCAATGAGCGAAGTGGAAGTGCTTATATAGGTGTTGATAAGAAATGGGGAAGCACACAATTCACATATAGTAATTTTTATCAAAATCTTGGAGTCGTTGAAGGAGAAAGAGACGAGACAGGTGCATTCATTCAAACGCTAGGAAGTACAGGAAAGTCAATGCCTGCTATTCCTATGCAAAAAATTCAACACACTAAATATACTTTAGACAATACCATTAAAATTGGTGCTGATAGATTAAAAGCCATTGTTGGATTACAAAGAAATCAAAGAATGGAATTTGGAAGTGAAGACAATTTGAAAGAAAGAGAATTGTATTTCGATTTGCAAACAATCAATTATGCTTTGCAATATTTGGTAGCAGAAAAAAATAATTGGAAGAATACTTTTGGAATTAATGGAATGCAACAAACTAATACTAATAAAGGGTTACACGAATTAATTCCTAATTATACAAGTAATGAAATTGGTGGATTTTATTATACACAATATAGAACCCCTAAAACACAATGGAGTGGAGGTTTAAGAATGGATCAAAAACAAATGATGTTTATAGATCCAGCAACTGATCCTAATAGATGTCCAGAAGGCATGGCCTGTATTGCATTATATAGACCTCCTGTTGAAACAAAAAAAATATTCAATAATATATCTGGAGCAATTGGTGTAGCACATGATATCAATGAAAGCACTACTATTAAATTGAATATCGCTCGAGGATTCAGAGCACCTAATTTAGCAGAGTTGGCATCTTATGGTGCACATGAGGGAACTAATAGATTTGAGTATGGAAATACTGCTTTGAAATCTGAAAAGAGTTTACAGTTTGATGCAGGTATAGAGTGGAGTAATGAACATCTGAGTGTTGCAGGAAATTTATTTTATAATTCAGTGCAGGATTATATTTTTTATCAAAAATTATCTGGTGTGAATGGTGCAGATAGTATCATTCATGAAATTGACCATGATGGACATGAAAAAGAATTATATGCTTTTGCCTTCAAACAAAGTGATGCACATTTATACGGAGCAGAATTTAATATCGATATACATCCTCATCCATTAGATTGGTTACATATTGAAAATAGTGTTAGCTTAATAAAAGCACAATTCAATCAACCTATTGACGGCAGTAAAAATTTACCTGGAATTCCAAGTGCGAGATGGTTAACAGAAGTAAGATTTGATTTGTTTAAAAAAGCGAATCAAATTCGAAACACCTCTTTTAGTATACAAGTAGATAACACATTCGCACAAAATCATGCATTCACGGGATACAATACCGAAACCAATACTCCTGCATATCAATTGATCAACTTGGGGTATAATACCAATATCATGCGCAAGCAAAAAGTACTTTTCCAAGTTTCTTTGATTGCACAGAACTTAATGGATGTGGCTTATCAAAATCACTTAAGCAGATTAAAATACACAGCAGAAAATATGGCAACTGGTAGAATGGGGGTATTTAATATGGGACGTAATTTTAGTATTAAAGTGAATGTGCCATTGGCATTCGATTAATATCTATAATATTTAGTGTCGAATTAAATAAATTATAAATACTAATACTTGTTCATTTTAAATTTCGCTCTATGAAATCCAGAATTAACATTGTCTTAATGTGTAGACTGATATAAATCAATATTTAAGCGCAATAATTAAAGTAAATTTGAGTTATCATATTATGAAGAAAACATCTTATTTACTTTTTCTTTTAACTATTGTAGCGATAGTTTGGTCATCCTGTCAACATGAATTAGTTAATGCTAATAGTGCTTTGAATCAAGATAGTATTGTTGTAGT
>CAZXWT010000257.1:0-2040 GCA_964644475.1 uncultured Sediminibacterium sp.
GTTAAGAATAATAAAACAATAAAAAATAATTTTTTCATAGCAATCGTTTAATGTGTTTTTTATATTTTTTTGGTTACAACCAAAGTGATATCATCTGGGTTATGAAGTCCATCCAACCATTTATCTACTGATTGAATAAGTATATCAATTATTTGTTGTGCTGTTAAATGTGAAGATGCTTTAATTAGCCCCTTTAGTTGATCATAATCGAATGGTTCACCTACTTTATTTGGAGCTTCAGGTAAACCGTCAGACAACTGAACTAATACATCACCTTTTTCAAAGGAAAATGATTCTAAAGCAAATTCTTCATCTTTAAGTCCACCTAATGGTAAACCATTGTTCATGAATTCATGAATAGTTCTATTAGATGCTTTGTATAAATAAATTGGAGGCATTGCTGAGGAACTAATGAAAACTTCATTTTCTGTAATTTCTGCAATATTTAAACTCATTCTAAGTGTACCTAAGTCTATACGTTTTACAACACCATTCAGTCTTTGTAAAATTTTATTGGGCTTTACTGGACTAATTCCATTTAATCCAGCTTTAGTTACTGAAACCATCATACCTGATGTTACACCATGACCAGTTGCATCACCACACACTGAATAAATTGAACCATCTTGTTGAGGGAAAAAATCATAATAGTCTCCTCCCACTTCTGTAGATGAACGTATAAATGTTGCTATATCTAAGTCTGCTCGTTGAGGTAGTTCTTTTGGAAGCATACTCTGTTGCAAATCTCTTGCCGCTTGTAATTCATTGCTTTTTCTTTGTTCCTCTATCTTTCTTAATCGTTCTTTTTCTTTTCTTTTCCCATTAAAATATATTCCTACTGCCACTAGTACTAAAAAAATAGCAGTTACAATAAGAATCCTTTGCTGTTTGGCTTTTGTTTCAGCTAATTCTCTTTGTTTAAGCTCTTCATTCATTGCCATATTTTGAGCTTCATTTAATTTTAAATTATTATAAATGATATCTCTTATGTCATTGTACTTTACAATGTATTTATAGGCACTATCTTGTACTTTTTTAATTTTATAAATCTCAAACATTATTTGATAGGTTTTTTGCAACCCCTCATTAAATGTGATAATTTTTGCGTTTTCAATAATTTTATTGCAATAAGCTAAGGAAGAATCATATTGATGCAATGTGTAGTATGATTCTGCTATTCCCATGTATGCTTCAGATTGATCTTTTAATACATTTCTTATAATACTATGTGGGATTGATTTTTTAAAATAAAGAATTGCGTCTTCATATTTATTTTCCTTTTGAAATATTTTCCCTTTTGAAATATAAGGAACACCCCAACGATCTTGAAAATTAAAAGCATCATTGATAGCTATTGCTTTCTCATTAAATGTTTTTGCAAGTGTTAAGTTTTTATTACGGATACAAAGCTCTGCAAAAACTCCAAACGTAGATAAGTTTTGTGATGTAGTTTGGCTTTTTTCTAATTTGCTAAATAGTTCGGTGCATTTATTAAAATATTCTTCAGATTTTGGTTTGTTTAATAAAAATGCATAGGAATTAGCAATTGCATAATAAGCAAAATCTAAAAAAAGTTCGTATTCGGGATTGGATTTGTTTAATTCATTTACTGATTTTAGCATATTAAAGGCATAAAATAATGCTGCTGGATAATTAGCTAGGGTATTTGAACTACAATTACTTTGATAGAATAATATGAGCGGCAATCTGTTTTTTAAATTATTACTAATTGCAACAGTTTCGGCTTTCTTTAAAAATAATAAACCAGAATCTCCTTTGTAATATGCATAATTAATTCCGATATTATATAAAACTGAAACTTTCTCATTAGCATCTTTCGAATTTTCAATTTTTTGTAAGGAGTCTTTTAGATTAATATGGGTATAATTTACTTGTGCATATGTATAATCAAAAATGATAGACAGTATAATCAGTGTTGATAATCTTTTCATGCAATCGTTTAATTATATTTTATCTAAATGTCTTTTATTGTTTTTGCTCATTTGCAGCAGCTCTTGCACTTAAACCAGTCATACCATA
>CAZXWT010000258.1:0-2031 GCA_964644475.1 uncultured Sediminibacterium sp.
GCTGTAGAAATCGTAGGTTTGATGGATGCTCCAATGAGCTCAACTGTAACAGGTGTTGAGATGTTCAAAAAATTATTGGATCAAGGTCAAGCTGGTGATAACGCAGGTTTATTATTACGTGGTATCGAGAAAAAAGATATCCGTCGTGGTATGGTAATCTGTGCACCAAAATCAATTACTCCTCATACAGAATTCAAAGCTGAGGTGTATGTATTATCAAAAGAAGAAGGTGGACGTCATACTCCATTCTTTAACAAATACCGTCCTCAATTCTACTTCCGTACTACGGACGTAACTGGAGAGTGTGCTTTACCAGCAGGAACTGAGATGGTAATGCCAGGCGATAACGTTAGCATCACTGTTAAGTTGATCCAACCAATCGCGATGGAAAAAGGTCTTAAGTTTGCGATCCGTGAGGGTGGTAGAACTGTAGGCGCTGGTCAAGTTACTGAAATCATTAAGTAATTTTACTGAATATATAACTGAAAGTCTTTGGTGAAGCGTAAGCTCTTACCAGAGACTTTTGGTTCATACGGGCATGGTGCAACGGTAGCATACGGGTCTCCAAAACCTTTGATCTGGGTTCGAATCCTAGTGCCCGTGCGGAGATTTATAGCAGAAATTGCTATATTTACAAAATAGGCGGTTTAAAAAAAGAAGAAAAATGAACAAAATAGCTAACTACTTCAAAGAAAGTTACTTGGAGTTACAAGAGAAAGTAACTTGGCCTACATGGGCTAATTTACAGCAAAGTACCGTGATAGTATTGGTAGCTACTGTTATCATAACTGCGTTGGTTTGGGTGATGGACTTTTCAAGCAACCAATTATTAAAGTTGATATACTCATTATTTAAGTAAACAATGGAAACAGAAGTAGTAACATCCCCAGTAACGGCAACTGCTCCAGATACTAAATGGTATGTGTTGCGTGTAGTGAGTGGGAAAGAGAAGAAAATTAAAGAATACCTAGATAAGGATATTGTTAGAAATGGTTGGACAAACATCATTAAACAAGTATTCTTACCAATGGAGAAAGTGTATAAAGTGCAAAACGGTAAGAAAGTAATGCGCGAGAAAAACTATTTCCCAGGGTATGTTATGATGGAAGTATTAGATACTAAGGGACCAATCTCTGATGATATCGTAATGCACATCAGCAATATTTCAAATGTAATGCACTTTTTAACCGACGGTAAAGGTTCTAAAGGCAATATTATATCATTAAGAAAGTCTGAAGTCAACAAAATGTTGGGTAAGGTAGATGAGATGAACGACATGGGCGGATCTATCAGTGAACCATTCATTATTGGCGAGACGATCAAAATTATAGAGGGACCTTTCAATGACTTCAATGGCGTCATCGAAGAGGTGAATGAAGAAAAGAAGAAATTGAAAGTGACCGTGAAAATATTCGGTCGATCTACCCCAGTGGAATTGAATTACATGCAGGTAGAGAAACTGAGTTAGAAGGAAAAAGGTAAAAGGGTCCCCTCAAAGCAATTTGAGGGGATTTTTTTTGGATAAATATGCCCAAATTGAGTAAATAAGTGGGTAAATATTTGGCTAAAACTCAGTGAAATCATACCTTCGCCGTCCAATTCACAGTTTTCGAATTGTGGGTATTTGGGAGTCGGGGCCATAATGGTCCGACGCTTAACCAAAAAAACTTAAAAAATGGCAAAAGAAATCTCTGGCTACGTTAAGTTGCAAGTGAAAGGTGGTCAAGCCAATCCTGCACCTCCAGTAGGTCCAGCCCTTGGTTCTAAGGGTATCAACATCATGGAGTTCTGTAAGCAATTCAATGCTAGAACCCAAGACAAACAAGGAAAAGTTGTTCCTGTTTTAATTACAGTTTATTCTGACAAGTCTTTTGACTTCGTTATCAAAACTGCTCCAGCTCCAGTACAATTAATGGAAGCTGCAAAAATCCAAAAAGGTTCTAAAGAAAGTAACCGCGACAAAGTAGGTAAAGTAACGTGGGCACAAGTAGAAGCCATCGCAAAAGATAAGATGGAAGACTTGAATGCATT
>CAZXWT010000259.1:0-2024 GCA_964644475.1 uncultured Sediminibacterium sp.
ATTGGTAAAATATAAAGTCTATTTTTTCGTTACTATTTAGATATGCCCATCATTACTTTAACATCGGATATTGGCCAAGAAGATTTTATAATAGGCGCTTTGAAAGGGCAGATTTTGTCGACCATCCCAAATTGCACTATCGCGGATATCACGCATTATGCATCTTCTAAGAATTATCAGCAAGGGGCTTATATTTTTAATAATGCTGCCAAGTATTATCCAAAAGGTACTGTGCATTTGGCTTTAGTGAATTTCTTTCAGCATCCACAAGATCATGTGTTGTTTGCTCATTATAATGGACATTTTTTTATTACTCCAGACAATGGTTTTTTGACGATGATATTGGGTTTAAAGCCCAAAGAGATTGTAAAGATTGATTGCAAAAATGCAAAGACATTTATTCAGATAACAGATAGGATAGTGGAAGCGGTGGCTTATTTTTTTGCATCTGGAAATTTGGCAGAAGCCGGAGAGCCTTTTGATGCTATTCACGAGATTTATCCAATGCAACCAACCACTGGTCCTAATTGGATGGAAGGGCAGATATTGTTTATCGATCAGTTTGAGAATGTGGTGGTGAATATTCGAAAAGAAGAATTTGAGTTACAAGCCAAAGGAAGGTCTTTCAAGATTGTCTTTACCCGTAACGAAACCATCGAAGTGCTCAGTGGAAATTATGGAGATGTGCCAGTGGCCGATAAAATGGCTTGGTTTAACTCTGCTGGCTACCTTGAAATCGCCGTTAGAGGGGGTAATATGGCCGGTTTGTTTGGACTTAGCAAATACGATGAAAACCAGATAGGGAAGCAGCGTCCCAATGATAATAAGTGGTTTTTCCAGATGGTAAGGGTTTTCTTTGAATAGTTTTACTTTTTGCCCATTTTTGGGTACTTTTGCTGCCTATAATAACTCAATAAATTAATACTAAAATACTCTGTTATGGCATATGACGTAATCGTTTTGGGTAGTGGTCCTGGTGGATATCCGGCAGCTATTCGTGCTTCTCAATTAGGTTTAAAAGTAGCAATCATCGAAAAAGAAAGTTTAGGTGGTGTTTGTTTAAACTGGGGTTGTATTCCAACCAAGGCTTTGTTAAAGAGTGCTCAGGTTTATGAGTATTTAAAACATAGCAAGGATTACGGTGTTAATGCAACAGGTGTAAGTGCAGATTTTGGTGCTGTGATTTCTCGTAGCCGTGGGGTAGCAGATAAAATGAGTAAAGGTGTTCAATTCTTGATGAAGAAAAACAAGATTGACGTGATCATGGGTTATGGTAAAGTACACGCTAAAGGAAAAGTAGAAGTAAAAGCTGCTGATGGTACTACTCAAATCGTAGACGGAAAATATATTGTAATCGCAACAGGTGGTAGAACTAGAGAATTACCCAACTTAAAACAAGATGGTAAGAAAGTAGTAGGATACCGTGAAGCAATGGTGATGCCAACACAACCAAAGAGTATGATTATTGTAGGTAGTGGTGCGATAGGTGTGGAGTTCGCTTATGTATACAATAGCATGGGAACAAAAGTGACTATTGTTGAATTTGCTCCAAGAATTGTTCCAGTAGAAGATGAAGATATTTCTAAAGAATTAGAAAAGCAATACAAAAAACAAGGCATTGAAATTTTAACCAATGCTTCTGTTGAATCTGTTGATACTTCTGGTGCTGGTGTGAAAGCATTAGTGAAGAAGTCTGATGGATCTACTTTAACATTAGAAGCAGATGTGGTGTTGAGTGCTGTGGGTGTTGTAGCGAATATTGAAAATATTGGCTTAGAGCAAAATGGTATCAAAACTGAAAAAGGAAAGATTATTGTAGATAAGTTCCAACAAACAAGTATTGCTGGTATTTACGCAATTGGTGATTGTTCTCCTGGTCAAGCTTTAGCGCATGTGGCTGCTAAAGAAGGTATCAATGCTGCAGAACATATTGCTTGTTTAGAAAAGAAACATGCACACATGCCAGAAGCAATTGATTACAATAATATCCCAGGTTGTACTTACTGTACTCCAGAAATTTCTAG
>CAZXWT010000260.1:0-2021 GCA_964644475.1 uncultured Sediminibacterium sp.
TCATTGTTATCTAAAGATTTTGCAAAAAGTCGTGTAATTCAGCGTCTGTTTTATAAAGCACTTCTCTAGGTTTACTACCCTGACTTGGTCCAACAATACCTGCAGATTCTAATTGATCCATTAATCTTCCTGCTCTATTGTATCCCAATTTCATCCTTCTTTGAATTAAAGAGGTAGAACCCATTTGTGCACTCACAATTAATTTGGCTGCATCTTCAAATAAAGCATCTCTTTCGTTTGGATCAAAACCTCCTCCAGCATCCATATCTTTTTCGTCAATATATTCTGGCAATAAAAATGCTTGAGGATACCCTTTTTGTTCTGCAATAAAATTACAAACCCTATCCACTTCAGGAGTATCCACAAAAGCACATTGCAAACGAGTAATCTCTCCATTGTAACTCACTAACATATCTCCTTTACCAATCAATTGCTCTGCACCACCTGCATCTAAAATGGTTCTACCATCCACTTTACTAGATACTTTAAATGCAATACGTGCAGGGAAATTGGCTTTAATGGTACCTGTGATAATATTTACTGAAGGTCTTTGAGTAGCAATAATTAAGTGTATCCCCACCGCACGAGCTAATTGAGCTAAACGTGCAATAGGCATTTCTACTTCTTTACCAGCAGTCATAATTAAATCAGCAAACTCATCCACTACTAAAACAATGAAAGGTAGATATTGATGTCCTTTCTCTGGATTTAATTTTCTTGCAGTAAATTTCTCGTTATACTCTTTAATATTTCTACAACCTGCTTCTTTTAATAAATCATAACGATTATCCATTTCAATACATAAAGCGTTCAATGTATTGATTACTTTTTTGGTATCTGTAATAATCGCATCTTCTTCTCCTGGTAATTTTGCTAAGAAATGTTTTTCGATCACACGGTACAAACTCAATTCCACTTTCTTAGGATCCACCATCACAAATTTTAATTGCGATGGGTGTTTCTTATATAACAATGAAACTAAGATGGCATTCAATCCAACTGACTTACCCTGTCCAGTAGCACCCGCCATTAATAAGTGAGGCATACTTGCTAGATCGACAATAAAGTTTTCGTTATCAATTTTTTTACCAATCGCAATCGGTAAAGAGAATTGACTTGTTTGGAATTTTTCACTCGCCAATAAAGTCTTCATACTTACCACAGACTTGCGAATATTCGGCACTTCAATACCAATGGTACCTTTACCTGGAATAGGTGCAATGATACGAATACCTAATGCGGCTAAACTTAAAGCAATATCGTCTTCTAAGTTTTTGATACGACTAATACGCACACCCGGAGCAGGAACAATTTCATATAAAGTAACAGTTGGCCCAACTGTTGCTGTAATTCTTTGAATCGCAATATCATAATTTTTTAAAGTAGCAATAATCTGATTCTTGTACATTTCCAATTCTTCTGGATCTTGTACAATTTTTTCAGAGCCATGCGTCTCTAATAAATTAATGTTGGGATACTTATAATTTTTTAAATCTAATGTAGCATCATACTTAGTAGCCAAACTACCAACACTCGCTACTACTTTTTCTTTGGCAGATTCATTGATCTCTAAATCTAGATCTTCTAATAGTTCATCATCAAAATCTTCTGGCTCTACTTCTTCAATATCATCAAGGTCTAGTGTTTTTTTTTTCCTGCTCCATCTCATCAGAAGGTTCCGCTTCTAAACTTAATTCGTCTATAAATAATTTTGGCCCTAATGGATCTTCCACAGTCTCATCCGCCTCTGGCATGATCACACTTATTCCAGTATCATTTTTTAATGTATTCCCAGTGGGTGCAATGGGTTCAGCAGGCGCATTCAAATCCCATTCTTGTTTAACTGCTTCTTCTGTATCCTCACTTATAAATTCAGCTTCTTTTTTCTTTGGCAACAAACCATCAAAATTAGGGACATTAAAACTTGGATTAAATCTCCAAATAATAAAACTAAACCCAGCTACCAACAATATAGCTCCAGTACCAAAACTTCCTACCCATTTAATCAACCAAGTACTACT
>CAZXWT010000261.1:0-2010 GCA_964644475.1 uncultured Sediminibacterium sp.
TTTTTTCATTTACCAATTATGTCATGGTTATTATTGGGGTATGTGTTTTTAGGAAGTCAACAAAATGGATTTAATAAAGGGGTTCAATATATTAGATTTACTGCCGATTTAATGTTAATGAGTTTGGTTATCCTTATTTCTGGCTTCTTATTTATTGCTATGACCATGGGCTTGTTTAAATTAATTGGAATTGATACAGCCTATATTGTTCAAAATTATATACTAGTTTGGGGACTTCCTGCAGTACCTATTATTGCTACTTATATTGTTCAGAATAATCCTCAAGTGGTCAATAAGATTTCACCTGTGATTGCTAAGATATTTACACCTATGGTGACTTTGATGCTTTTCTTGTTTCTATTTGGCATTATTGTAACTGGTAAAAATCCATCCAAAGACAGAGAGTTCTTATTGATATTTAATGGCCTATTAATAGGGGTGATGGCGCTCATTATTTTCTCTTTATCAGAAATGACCAAAAAAGGAAAACAAGTTTTTCAATTATATACTTTATTGGTACTCTCATCTATTACAATACTTTTGAACTGTATCGCACTTTATGCAATAGTGTTTAGACTTATTGAATTTGGATTTTCTGCAAATAGAATTGCGGTTATTGGGGCTGATATGTTAATATTCACTCATTTAATAATTGTAACTAGAAAATTATTTTTGTTTTCAAAATCCACAGTCAATGTAAATGATGTTGAAGAAACCGCAGGAAAGTTTTTGCCAGTGTATTTTATTTGGACTGCATTTGTAGTATTTCTAATGCCCTTAATTTTTCGATTTTAATTAGGTTGTATTATTAAAAAAGGCCTCTAATATACTGATTATTAAAGGCCTTTTAATTTGAGCAATAATATTAACTTGCTCCTAATAAAATTAATCCAAGTGTTGTAAGGTATACAATACATACAAAAAGCACTTGTCCTACTTCTTTTTTCATAATCGTTTGTTTGAGTAAAAATAAATAATATGACTTCAATTTGGTAATTTTGCATCATGAAAAATTTAAAGGGGGTTCTAGTTATTTTGCTTACAGTTGTTCATTTTAGTGTTATCGCTCAAGATTCTACAACCAAACCTTATGTAGTCGCAGGTAATATTGGTATAACAAATAATGGCATTTCAATCATTCCTACATTCTCATTAAAACAACCAGCATTTAATTTTACAGGTTCATTGTCAAGAGGAGGAAGATTTAGTTTAGATCCTGATGTTAGATTGACTTTTGACGGAAGAAAGGGTAGTGCAATGATTTGGTTAAGATATAAATTGGTACAAGGAAATAAGTTCAGTTTTAGAGTAGGTGCACATCCTGCATTTAATCTTGCTTTAAAATCAATTACAGAAAATGGTAAAACAAGAAATATCACACAAGCAAGAAGATTTGTAGCAACAGAATTAGCCCCTAATTATTCTATTAATGATCATATTTCATTTGGAGCATACTATTTACATGGTAATGGTTTGCAAACTGATGGGCCTATTTCAACACATTTTGTGAATTTTATTAGTTCATTTTCTGGAATTAAATTAGGAGCTAATCATCTATTAAGTTTTAGTCCTCAGGTATACTATTTGCAAATTGATAAAGAAGATGGCTTCTATTTAACGGGAAATGTGGTGTTGGCTAGCAAGAAATCACCGATTGCTTTAATGTATTTGTATAATAAAGAAGTTCGTACAAATATCACTGGAAGTAAGAACTTGGATTGGAACCTTACATTGATGTATAATTTCAATAAAAGGTTTAAGCAAATAAGGTAGTAGATTTTTGGTACCTTTGCTCAATGAATTCTACTAAAAAACAATCTCGATTTTATCTAATTTTAATATTGGGATTAATGTCGGCAATAGGTCCATTGTCTATTGATATGTATCTACCTGCATTTCCTTCTATTGCAACTGCTTTAAAAACAAGTGTTGCTACAGTTACCTTGTCTTTATCTTCCTTTTTCGTAGGTATTTCTATTGGTCAATTATTATATGGCCCATTATTAGAAA
>CAZXWT010000262.1:0-1978 GCA_964644475.1 uncultured Sediminibacterium sp.
TTCCGATGTATGCGTCTTTTTGGAATAAACGAATCTTGCGCATTTTTTTCATACTTATTCTACTACTAGTCAAATTGGCTACGCAACCATTATTAAATTCTATTCTTACGTTGGCAATATCTGGTGTATCAGTCAATACAGCAACTCCACTTGCGGAGATATGTTTAACGCCACTTTTTACTATACTTAAAATGATATCAATGTCGTGGATCATTAAATCTAATATCACACTCACTTCTGTACCTCTTGGATTAAACTGAGCTAATCTATGTACTTCAATAAATGAAGGGTTTAATGTAATATCTTTTAATGCTGTAAATGCAGGGTTAAATCTTTCTACATGACCTACTTGTAATTTTACGCCAGATTCTTTCACCATTTCCATAATGGCTTTGCCTTCTTCGATGGTATTAGCCATTGGTTTTTCTACAAATACATGTTTGCCCATTTTAATGGCCATTTCACAAACTGGGAAATGTAAATGGGTTGGAGTTACCACATCAATAATATCTGAGGCTTGAATTAAAGCAGCTTCGTCCATATATCTTTTTAATCCATATTCAGCTTCTACTGCTTTTGCATTATCGTTATTTGGATCAAAAAAACCGATCAACTCAACATCGGGAATTTGCTTCCAATTGTTTAAATGAAATTTACCCAAATGTCCTACTCCAAAAATGCCCACTTTTAGCATATGCCTTATATATTTTGGTAAAGGTAAACCATAAGTTATTGTATTTGAATGTATTTGAAAGGGTGTGGATATTTTGTATCTTTAAGAATGCATCAGTCAATACAGAAACTATACGAAATTGCTAAAAAGCCTAGCAGAAAGGTTTTGGGCTTAATGAGTGGCACTTCTTTAGATGGATTAGACATTGCACTTTGTGAATTAGAAGGCGCAGGTAAGGATACTAAAATGAGTTTATTGAATTTCACTACAGTGCCTTATGAGCAGACTATGAAAGAAGAAATTCTTTCCATCTTTTCCAAAGCTTCTGTTTCATTAGAAAAGTTAACCCTCTTAAACCCATGGATTGCCATACAAAATGCCAACATGATCAAACAAGCCCTGAATACTTGGGGTATAAAGGCTGAAGACATTGACTTAATGGCAAGCCATGGACAAACTATATACCATGCACCAAAATCTTTGCATCCTAATGATGCATTTGGCCCAGCTACTTTACAAATTGGAGATGGTGATCATTTAGCCATGCATACTGGTATTATAACCATTAGTGATTTCAGACAAAAACATATAGCTGCAGGAGGGGAAGGTGCACCATTGGCTGTTTACGGTGATTATTTGCTTTGTACAGATGCAATAGAAAACAGATTACTATTAAATATTGGAGGAATTGCTAATTATACTTATTTGCCAGCCAATGGAAAATTAGATCAGGTTTTTTCTACCGATACAGGTCCTGGTAATACCATGATGGATGCATTCATGAGACAATATTTCAATGCGGAATATGATAAAGATGGAATGGTTGCTAAAAAAGGTACTATTAATGAAGCATTGTTAAAAGCAATGAAAGCAGATTCGTTTTTCAATGTCCCTTTACCTAAAACCATTGGTCCTGAATTATTCAATCTAGGATTTATTGAAAATGCTCAATTAGCATCCGGAACAACGCATATTGCAAAGGAAGATATCATGGCCACATTAAATAGATTGACTGCTGAGACCATTGTGGATGCCATTAAAATTCATGTACCAACATCAGATCAATATACATTATATACAAGTGGTGGGGGAATGCATAATCAATTAGTAGTGGATCATATTCAATCATTAGTTCCTCATATTGCCATTAAAAGTTCTGAAGCCATAGGTATTCACCCGGATGCCAAGGAAGCTATTTTATTTGCTGTATTAGCCAATGAATGCGTTGCAGGAGAGCCAATGTATGCTGGCGGGAATGCCACAAAAATTCCAGTTACAATGGGAAAGATAAGTTTGCCTAAATAA
>CAZXWT010000263.1:0-1972 GCA_964644475.1 uncultured Sediminibacterium sp.
CTTATATCATTGCTCCAGCGGATTCTGGATTTTTAATGATTCATCAACAATTAGCACACGAGCGAATTTTATACGAAAAATACCAGAAAGCTAGTATGCAAGCGCATGCTACTCAAAAAAGCTTGTTTCCTGTAGTCTTGGAATTAAGTGCTTCAGACACTGCCCTATTAGAAGAGATTATACCAGACCTGGCTATGATTGGATATGAATTAGAAAACTTTGGTCCTAATAGTTTTGTCATTCAAGGTATTCCAGCTGATGTGGATGCAGGTAATGAAAAAAATGCCATTGAACTATTATTGGAACAGTTCAAACATTTTAGTACCAATGTAAATTTTAGTAAAAGAGAAAAATTAATTCGTTGCATGAGTAGACAAATGGCTATTAAGGCTGGCAAAGAATTAACTACGCTGGAAATGAGAACATTGATCAATGCTTTGAGTGAATGTGAAACCCCACAAGTCACTGCTACAGGTGCTCCAACTTATATATCATTGAACGAGGCCTATATAGATGGGCTATTTACTCAATAAAGTTTAATTCAACTTAGCCAATTTTACTAAATATGCTTCTACTGCTTTTCTAACTGCTGCAGTGGTTTTACTCATATGGTTCGCAACTAGTACAGAGAAAAACAATTTTTGATTTTTTTGAGTATAGATAAATCCGCTTAACGCAATTTGTCCTCCTAAAGTGCCTGTTTTAGCATATAAGGTTCCAGGAAAATTTTTATAATAAGCAGAAAGAGTCCCCTCGCCTCCTTTTTCAAAAATTGTACGCACCCTATCTTCTCCGAACTTAGCATGCATTTGCTGCAAAATCGCAACATAATTTTCAGGCGTATTTAAATTGTATCTACTTAATCCACTACCATCTGCCCAACGCATAGGTTGAGGCAAATGGGTAAATTCGGTTTTCAATAAGCTATCAATCAAAACAGTTTCATCCATTCTGCCTATTAATTGTGCACTGCCCATTAATAATACTTGCTCTGCATAAAAATTATCACTCCTACTCATCATTATCTTTAGTAAAGAGTCGGTAGGAATTGTTTTAATCCATTGTTGTGTATATGATGGTGTATATTTTAATAATTGGATGGGTTTGGTTAAAGCCAAGCTATCATTTAATACATCTAGCACATTACTAGCATCGTTCACAAAGGGAACCTGGAAATACGTTGCATTGGTTTTTTGAGTAGTTACAAAAAACTCATTGCTATTTTTCTTTCTAGACCATTGCTTCCCTTTTACATTGTTATAATCAATTGACTGATTCTTGAAAAAATGAAAAGGTTTAATATTTATACCTGCACCATTGTTATAGAAATGTACAACATTCCCATATACAGGCATTCTAGAACGTTCTGGCTGATAATCTTCTGCATAATCATTCCATGCCCAACCATCACCCATACTTTCAAAGTGATCATTTTGTTGTGTTGTAGCAATCATCACTTGCTTGCCTGATTTTTTTATCAAATCCACCACTGGCTGATAAGAAAACTCAGGATGTAAAAAACTTGGATCACCCTGCGGAAATAAAAATAAACTATCTGCATTCTCTGCCATTTTCCAGCCTGGAATAGAATCCCCTAAAAACTTCAACCCAACATAGGTGGCTAAAATTTTAGTATTGCTTGCAGGTGTAAAATAATGATCACTTTGATATTGATCAACCCATGTAGCTTTAGTATCGTTGTAAACTGCTATTCCGACATGCGCACCCTTTAAAGAAGGATTGTTCAATAAAGTCTTTTGTGCTTTTTGAACTGCACAAGAACTTGCAAAAAAAATAATTGCAAATAAAAATGGGATAAACCTAGGTGTACTTACTCTCTTTCTAATGCTCTTAGCCATCTTTCTGGAATTTCGTTCTTTGAAGCTACTAAATAATCTTTATAACTACAAGGCGCCCATTCCTTATTATGCAATTGCATCCACCATCTTCCTGTGCTCTTGCTTTGTAAAAA
>CAZXWT010000264.1:0-1971 GCA_964644475.1 uncultured Sediminibacterium sp.
GTGGGTTGGTTGGATGGTAAAAACTATGTGCCAGCTGTTAGAATTGAACAAGATATTAGACAGGATTGCGAAGGATATGATCAAGAAATTATTGATGCAGGTACTGAAAACTTATTAAAAGCTTTCAACCAAAATAGATTGGTTAAGCATTTAATGGATAATTGTTGTCAAACCTATGATTGTCCAGCGGCAAGAAATTTTGCCATGGGTAGATGGGAATGCCCTATTCCAATCTCTCCTGCATGTAATGCGAATTGTATTGGATGTATTTCTTTCCAACCACAAGAAGAAGAAATTATTTCCACTCAAGATAGATTAACTTTCAAACCAACTGCCGCAGAAGTAGTTGAATACACGGTGCCACATTTAATGAATGCTCCATTCCCTATTGTAAGTTTTGGACAAGGCTGTGAGGGAGAACCATTATTAATGTGGGAGACCATCAAAGAAGCCATCATCGAAATCAGAAAACATACCGATAAAGGAAGTATCAATATTAATACCAATGGTTCTAATCCAAAAGCAGTGGCTGAATTAGCCAAAGTGGGCTTGGATAGCATTAGAGTAAGTTTGAATTCTGCAAGAGAAAATATTTACACTGCTTATTATAGACCCAACAATTATCAGTTCTCTGATATTATTGAGAGTTTAAAAGTGATGAGTGCTGCAGGCAAATGGACAAGTATTAATTATTTTGTTTTTCCAGGCATGACTGATTGTGAAGAAGAATATGAAGCGTTAAGAAAATTGATTAAAGAAACCAATTTGAAAATGATTCAATGGAGAAATTTCAATATTGATCCGGATTGGTACTTAGGAAAAATCAATGTAATTGAAACAGATGAACTAATGGGGATCAAACAAATGATGGAGTTAATCAGAGAAGAATTCCCTGATTTAAAATTTGGTTATTACAATCCACCGATGGAAAGAATTAAAGGTGATTTCAATCAAA
Source organism: uncultured Sediminibacterium sp. (assembly GCA_964644475.1). GTDB lineage: Bacteria > Bacteroidota > Bacteroidia > Chitinophagales > Chitinophagaceae > Sediminibacterium. The sequence goes on from CAZXWT010000264.1 coordinate 956, forward strand.
ACTTCGCACACCATTGAGAAAACAAAATCAAATAGGTGCGCTATTAGCTATCACTAGTACAATCATTTGGTCTGGTAATTTCATTGTGTCTAGATATGCCGTGCATTTAGCTGGCCCAATTAGTTTGGCATTTTTTAGATGGACCATTGCAAGTATTACGATGCTACCTTTTGCATGGGTTGCTATTAAAAATGAATGGCCCATTTTTAAGCAAAACAAACTATACTTCTTTTTAATGGGGTTGATTGGAATTGCCGTATATAATACGCTGATATATACGTCAGGACATTATACCACTGCAATTAATATGGCTTTGTTTGGATCTACTGTACATCCAGTAGTATCTGCTTTATTAGGCGCAGCATTAATACACGAGAAATTACATTGGAAGAATATCACTGGAATGGCGCTCTGTATTTTCGGAACCATTTACCTTTTAACCAAAGGTGAGCTTGCGAATATCATTCATTTTAAAATAGGTGCTGGAGATTTATTAATGATTTTAGCTGGATGCTGTTTTGGCACTTACAATGTATTTGTAAGAAAAAAACCATTAGGCATCTCTAATACCTCATTTCTTTTTTGCTTATTCAGCTTAGGTTCTATTTTCTTATTTCCTGCTGCAATGATTGAAATGAAATATTTTCATCCAGTACAATTTAACGCACATTTACTTTGGATTGTTTTATATATTGGCATTGGCAATTCCACTATCTCCTATTTGATATGGAATATGGCTATTCAAAAAATTGGTCCAGGCAAAGCCGCACTTTTTGCAACATTAGCTCCTTTATTAAGTTCTTATGAAGCGGTGTTATTCTTAGGTGAAACATTTAATAAAGCTCAAATAACGAGTGGATTGATTATTATAGTAGGCATTTTGATTAATACTTGGCCTACCAAACAAACTCCCATTATAGATCAAACTGTTGTAAAATAAATGAGCTCTACTATCCTACTCCTTTGTGGTATTGCATTTTTAGCAGGTTTTGTAGATGCTATTGTGGGTGGAGGTG
>CAZXWT010000265.1:0-1969 GCA_964644475.1 uncultured Sediminibacterium sp.
TTGGTAGAAGCCACCACATCTGGCATTTTTAATAAGGTACTTAAAATATTTTCTTTAGTAATACCCAACTCATCTGCTAATTCCATAATGGGTTGATAATAAGACTTAGCTAATTCCTTATTGATACTAATGGGTTTTGAAACACCATTAGACTTAATTTGAATTGTACATTCAACACTTCCTCTTAAAATAGATTCATTTAATTTATTTCTGATTTCTACCTCATAAGGCTTTAATGGAGATGGTATATTTAAGCGAAGATCAAATTGCTTCCCATTTAAAGATTTGACTTCAACTATAAATGTCTTTTCATTGAAATTCACCTCTGCTCTACCGTATCCGGTCATTGAATATAACATAGTAATACCTATTTGTAAAAGTGCCTAAAGGTATTTAAAAATCTATACCCACCCAATTTCGCTTACTTAACTCATATTGAGCATAATCAAACTTGTATAGCTTGCCAGGACGATGGGTTACATGCACTTCCATTTCGTTAGTGTCAATGAGCAATCCCATGCTCGCAAATTTCTTTCTAAAGTTTCTTCTATCTAACTGCGTGCCCAAAATTGCCTCATAAACATTCTGCAATTGTCTCAAAGAGAACTTTTCAGGCAAAAGGCTAAATGCTAATGGATGCTCTTGAATACGCTTTTGTAGCCATTTATGACAAACTTCTAAGATATGCTTATGATCAAAAGCCATTTCGGTTATTTGGCTTAATGCATGCCATTTTAGCTCGTTTTCATGAATTTTTAATTCCTGATGTTTGAAATCTAATAAAGAAGCATACACCGTTGTAATTACTCTGCCTCCTGGATGCCTATCCACTTTACTAAATGTATGCACTTGCTCTAGGTATACATTTTGCATACCGGTTCTTTCTAATAAAACTCTATTGGCTGCTGTATCCAAGTCCTCGTTGGATTGAACCATATCTCCTAATAAAGAGAGCTGATCCTTGTACTGTTCCAAATCACTTTTAATCAATAATACCTTAAGTGAATTGTCTGTAAATCCAAAAATGACACAATCAACCGTTAATGGCACTTTTGGGTAACTATTCACTAATATCATCGCATCCTTATTTACGGATGAATGAACTCCAGTTAAAGATTTATCATACTCAAACATAAGCAATCGAGAAATTATCGTTCTAGTTGCCAAAATACGAAATAAAAGAATAAAACAATTTGTATTTTAGCAGACATTTCCAATCATGTACAATAAAGAACAAATACAAACACTGCAGGATCTTACGAAGGATTTCATAAAAAACCCTCATAATATAGAATTAGATGCCTTAAAAAAGGTTTTAAAATTTCATGAATACCAATATTATGTTGCAGCCAATCCATTCATAAGCGATTTTGAATACGACAACTTATATCAACAATTAATTCAAATAGAAGCTGCCAATCCAGAATTGGTTAGTGCCGATTCCCCAAGTCAAAGAGTAGGTAATAGTTTGAATCAGCAATTTGAGACTATTCCACATCTAGTACCCATGTTGAGTTTGGAGAATAGTTATAACGCAGAAGATTTAACAGATTTTGATAGAAAAGCTAAAGAAGGTGCTCAATTAGATGAAATTGCCTATTGCGTTGAACCAAAATTTGATGGAGCAAGTATTTCATTAGTGTATGAAAACGATATTTTGATCAGAGCTTGTACAAGAGGAGACGGAGTTGCGGGTGAAGAAATTACACAAAATATAAAGCAAATTAGGTCTATACCATTGAGTATCCCTTTGTCTCAATATGGCATTCAACAAATGGAAATCAGAGGCGAAGTGATCATGAGTAAACAATCTTTCGAAGCTTTTAATCAAAAGTTAATTGCCAAACAATTACCAACTCTAGCGAATCCAAGAAATGCTGCAGCAGGAAGTTTGCGCATGAAAGATCCCAAGGAAGTAGCTGAAAGAAATTTAGACGCATTTATTTATCATATCAGTTTTTACACCTTA
>CAZXWT010000266.1:0-1961 GCA_964644475.1 uncultured Sediminibacterium sp.
TGATGGGTTCTGTTTTGTATATAGCAGCACATCCAGACGATGAAAACAATAGTTTCTTACCTTATCTAACAAAAACCAAAAACTACAGAACAGCCTATTTAAGTTTAACTAGAGGTGATGGAGGTCAAAATTTAATTGGGAAAGAGCAAGGTGTAGAATTAGGATTAATCAGAACGCAGGAATTGTTAGCAGCTAGAAGAATTGATGGAGCAGAACAATATTTTTCTACTGCTTATGAATTTGGGTTTAGTAAATCAGCTGATGAAGCTTTATCAATATGGGATCACCAAAAAGTGTTGAGTGATGTAGTGTGGGTGATTCGACAATTTCAGCCAGATGTAATTATTACAAGATTCCCTGGTGATGCAAGAGCTGGACATGGACATCATGCTGCTTCTTCCATTATTGCAAATGAAGCATTCTTAGCTGCGGCAGACCCCAATCAATTTCCGGAACAATTAAAATTGGGGGTTTCTGTTTGGAAAGCAAAACGTATTTTATGGAACACATTTAATTTTGGTGCTGTAAATACCACAAGTAATAATCAATTTAAAATAGAAGTGGGTGGATACAATGCATTGGAAGGAAAGAGCTATGGAGAGATTGGTGCAGAAGCAAGAACCATGCATAAAAGTCAAGGAGAAGGTAGGCCAAGAAGAAGAGGGGCTAGTTATGAATTTTTTGAAACAACAGGTGGGGATGCTCCAAAAAACGATTTATTAGATGGCATTGATATTAATTGGTCAAGATTAGGCGCTCCTGCTATTCAAGAGCAAGTGGCTGCTATGCTGAAGCAATACAATTTAGAACAACCTGCTGCTATAGTTCCTTCACTTGTTGATTTGTATGCAAAAGTGAAAGCATTACCCAATTCAGTTTGGAGAAATTATGAATTACAGCAAATTCAATTATTAATTAAAGATGCTGCTGGTTTGTTTATTGAAGCAACTACACAAAAGGCACAAGTGATTCCTGGAGAAAATATGGCAGTACAAGTTTTAGTCAATCAAAGATCATCTGTGTCATCCAATTTAGTGCAAATTCAAATGCCTGGCAAGGATACATTAATTGGGAAGCCATTATTGTATAATCAAAACATTCAATTAGATCATAGTTTTAATGTTGCAAATAATACCCCAATCTCTCAACCTTATTGGCTTGTACAGCCTAAAACGGAAGGGATGTTTGTAGTCAATAATTATGACATGATTGGGAAGGCAGAAAATGATCCAGCATTTACCATTACTGTGAGTGTGAATTTTAATGGGACAGATTTTACATATACTCAACCCATTCAATATAAATATACCGATCCTACTAAGGGGGATATTTATCAGCCAATTGCCGTGATTCCAGCAAAAGAGGTGAAATATGATAAAGAAGTATATTTGATGCGCGATAAAAAGCCTATTGAAATAAGTTTTCAGCAAATAGATCATCAAGGAATTACGGAACAAAAAAAAGCATTGATTAAATCAAGTGGTGACGCTTTGCCTACCTCAAGTGATGCGATTTTTAGAAAAACCATTCAGTACGATCATATCCCAACTTTAAACTATTTTCCTACGGCAACAACAAAAATTGTGGATATAGAAGTTCGCACCAAAAAAGCTAAAGTGGGTTATATAGATGGAGCAGGTGATAAATTGCCAGAAGCTTTAACCGCATTGGGATACCAAGTGATTAATTTAAAAGAGTCGGATATTACTAAAGAAAATCTTGCTACTCTAGATGCAATTGTTGTTGGTATAAGAGCATACAATATGTATGAGTGGATTACAGAGAAGAATGATCTTATTAATGCCTACATTCAACAGGGAGGCAACTATATTGTACAATACTTAAAAAGTAATCAGGTGGGCATCAATAAAGTAAAAGTAGGACCTTATGCTTTTTCAGTGAATGCTTCTAAAAGAGTGACACAAGAAAATGTACCTGTTGAATTTGTACTACCGAATCAT
>CAZXWT010000267.1:0-1955 GCA_964644475.1 uncultured Sediminibacterium sp.
AATAAATATTTCCTTTAAAACCATCTTTCACTAGTTTAGGAATTAAACCAGTATGATCGATATGTGCATGTGATAAAATAACATAGTCCACTGTCTTTGGATCAAAACCAAATTCGGCATTCAAACCATCGGTATCTCTACCCATTCCTTGAAACAAACCACAATCTAATAAGAAGGTTTCGCCATTGTCTAAAGTCACTAAATGCTTTGAACCGGTCACTGTTCTTGCAGCTCCGTGAAAACTAATTTTCATAAGAAATAATTATACTACTAAGATAACTTATAATGCAATGGAAGCCACTAAATAATCGGCAATTAATATAATGATACAACTAACTACAACAGATAAGGTGCCTGCCTTACCAATTTCTAATGCACCTCCTTTAACATAGTAGCCAAAATAAGAAGGTACCGTGCTTATAATAAACGCGAAAATGAAAGATTTATAAAAAGCGATTGTAATATAGTTTACATCCAAGCTTTTTCTGATACCATCTATAAAAACTTCATTAGGTACCGAATTCGTCCATCCTCCTACTAAATAACCACCCCATATTCCAATCACCGCGGAGATGCCCACTAATAAAGGAACCATGGTAAAAGCACCCAATATTTTAGGTAAGATTAAATAGCCCTTGGTATTGATACCCATAATTTCCAAAGCATCTATTTGTTCTGTCACGCGCATATTACCCAATTCACTTGCAATCTTACTTCCTACTACACCAGCAAGTACAATACTTAAAAAAGTAGGCGCAAATTCCAAGATCATACCATCACGTACAATGATCCCGATAGTAGACAATGGCACCATTGGATTCACCAATTGTGCTGCCGTTTGTACGGTCATTACTGCACCCAAGAAAAAGGAAATTATGATAACAATGGGTAAAGAACCAATGCCAATATCCACGCATTGTTTGACGTACTCTTTCCAGAACATCATTCGATTGTCTGCTTTAGAGAACATACCCTTTAACATTAAAAGGTATTTGCCAAAATGCGTTAGAACATCCATACAGTAAAGTTAGGGAATTTCTACTTCTTGCGCTTCTTCATACGCTTCCACCAGCTTGTTCTTTGCACTTCTGCATCAGTATCAATTCTGGTTTTTAATTGCGCATCCACAACGGCTACAGTAGCCATATTGATAATATTTCTAACGCTAGAACCTAATTGCAATACATTCACTGGCTTTTTCATACCCAATAGAACTGGACCAATCACATCTATGCCGCCAATTTCTTTCAATAAATGGTAAGCAATATTACCCGCAGTTAAATTAGGGAAGATCAACACATTCACATCTGCATCTACTAATTCACTAAAAGGATAATTCTCTTTTAAGATATCATTATTAAATGCCAACATGCCTTGCATTTCTCCATCTACAATTAAAGAAGGATTTCTTTGCTTCACAATTCTAGTTGCTTCTGCTACCAGTCTCGCTTCTGGCGTATCACTACTTCCAAAATTGGAATAGCTTAACATAGCCACTCTTGGCTCCATATTAAAGTTCCTTACTTCTTTCGCAACCAATAAAGTGATATCTGCTAATTCTTCTGCAGTTGGACTCACATTCACTGTAGTATCCGCCAAGAACAATGGACCTTTCTTAGTTAATAAGATATACATCCCTGCAATCTTCTTCACGCCTTCGTCTACGCCTATAATTTGTAATGCAGGTTTAATACCGTCTGCGTAATTTCTGGTCAATCCAGATAACATTGAATCGGCTTCTCCTGTCTCTACCATCATCGCACCAAAATAGTTTTGTGTGCGCATTAATTTTAAGCTCTCATATTTATTGATACCCTTACGCTGACGTTTTTGGAACAATAAAGATCCAAAGAATTCACGTTTTGCTTCCATCTCATCGCTTCTTACATCGATGATTGGCAAGTCGGTGATATCAATATTATTTTTCTCGGCAATATTTCTAATTCTGGTTTCAT
>CAZXWT010000268.1:0-1948 GCA_964644475.1 uncultured Sediminibacterium sp.
TTAATGAACGCTCTTAAGTGATCATTACTAGTTTGTAAATCTTCTTTTCTTAAATACATCATATGTCCACTTCTGTATCCTTCCCAGAACATTCTATCTTGAATTTTTCCAGCAGGATCCATTTGCCACATATTATACTTTGCATTGAAATAATCACAAGCACCATCGTAATAACCTGATTGCACTAATAAATGCAAATAAGGGTTTTGCATCATTGCTTGTCTTAAGTCGTCACCAGTGTGGTTATTGGTGTTATCCCAAGGGAAGGTTGGTCCAAAAATATAATAAGGTAAATCTGTTTTGTAACCCAACTCATCTCTTAAATACATATTAATTGCTGGAGTGAATGAATGCTCCCAGCTTGTTAACTCTGAATTATAATCAGGTCTTTCGCCCGCATCTTTTTTATCGATACCAATATATCTTGAGTCAAGACGACCTACTGTTTTACCTTGATCTCTTAATAATTCTTTCCAGAAGAAATCAAATGGGATTTCTAGATTTTGATTCATTACCGCTTCTTCGCTTAGACCAGTGTAACGAGCTAATTTTTTTACCATTGCAGAGCGCTTGTCCTTGCTTAATGCGCCACCTTGCGCAATAGCAGGCAATAATTCATTCACAGTAAATGCTTCCACTTCTGGCAAATAAGCAGTTAAATCTTTTGATTGTAAATCTGCTGGTAATTTTTTATGATGCCATGCAGTAGCAGCCATATAAGGCACACGCAATGCTGCACTCATTGGACCATCGCGCTTGATTCCAAGATCTGTAGGAGATACTAAGATCACTCCATTTAAATACATCCAATGTCTGTTTTGTAATTCTAATGACAAACCAGAAACTCTTGTTGTACCATAACTTTCTCCAATTAAGAATTTAGGAGAAGCCCATCTTTTTTGACGAGCCACAAATGCATTGATCCAATCTGCTAAATATTTAACATCGGCGTTTACACCAAAGAATTTAGAAGTTGGAACAGACTTGTCTACAATACGAGAGAATCCTGTGTTTACTGGATCGATATAAACAATATCTGCTACATCTAAAATAGATTGTTGGTTCTCTTCAAATCCATAAGGTTGAATTGGATATCCTTCATCATCAATTTTTAATTTTCTTGGACTTGTATAACCTAAGTGCATCCAAACACTAGCAGTACCAGGACCTCCGTTAAAAGAAATCACCAATGGACGCTCGTCTTTATTGGTAACATCTGTACGCTCATAATACACATAAAATAATCCTGCAATGGCTTTTCCATCATCATCCCATACTGGCATTGTACCAGTAACTACTTTATAAGATACTTTTTGACCTTTAATGGTGATCTCCCCCTTGTTTTCTGTTTTCGCTTCTAAAGAAAGTTCTCTTTTAAAGCCAGGATTCATATCTGCTTTTGGAGCTACTTTAGGTGCAGCATCTTCTGCTGGTTTTTGAGCTTGAGCAAACAAGCTTGTTACTAACAACAAATACGTAAATAGTTGTTTTTGCATAAGGCTAATTTTTATTGGAATAAAATTTATAGTCCTAAATATACATCATTATAAAGATGCTAGATAACCGTTAGTATAATTATTTATTTAGGTATGATTTCTGTAAATTTGACTATGTCAGCAATTGTTCCCAATACGAGTAAAAAAGTGATCATTTTAACAGCCCCATCAGGTGCTGGAAAGTCTACTATAACTAAATTCCTATTAGCTAATTACCCCAATTTGGCTTTTTCTATATCTGCCACAACCAGAAAACCAAGAGGAACCGAAAAAGATGGAATTGAATATCATTTTTTAACTGCTGCAGCTTTTGAGGGGCATATTTATCAGAACGATTTTTTAGAATACGAAATGGTCTATGAGGGTTTATATTATGGTACCCTTAAATCAGAATTAGATCGTTTATGGCAATTAGGTAAAACACCAGTTTTAGATATTGATGTAAAAGGTGC
>CAZXWT010000269.1:0-1945 GCA_964644475.1 uncultured Sediminibacterium sp.
CCAACGAGTCACCATCCCACACAGGAATCTCCGGCAGATTGCTAATGCCCAGCGATGGCATGCCAAAGCGGTGTTCGTAAGCGGCCCAACCCGAAGCGAAATCATGATGCTCCAGATACACGTGCCCTTTGTTGAAGATGGCTTCGTCGTAATCCGGCTTCAACAACACTGCACGATCGTAATCCAACACCGCCGCCTCCAGATCCTAATCCTGTAGATCTATAAACAATAACTTCATTGTTTTTATCATTATCAAGATCAACCGTATACATGTATTTAGGAGCAATTAAATTAGATCCAAAGTTTCCAATGTTTGTCATTGATTCAAATTGAAATTTTCCTTTTTTGTCATTTAAAACATAACCTAAAAATGGTTCTCTTTGATTTGAGTTGGGAATAGGCAAATTACCGCCGAAGAAATAATCTAAATATCCATCACCATTAATATCTACTAAAATGTTTTTACCCTCTGGACCTGAATCGTATCCATATTGCTCAGTATTATATCTGTTTGCTTTAAATATCCCTTTACCATCGTTTATAAATGTTTCAATATTTAATCCATCTACTTGTGTGGATTGAATTATGTCAATATCCCCATCATTATCAATATCTCCGTATGCACTTCCAAAAATGGAAACAAATTTAGAATTTGAAACAGCTGGCGGTGTCGTAGAATTATATACATAATTAGAATAGTCGTAATTATCTTTTTTATCAATTAATCTTCCTCCCTCAAATGAATAATATCTACTTAATTTACCTGCAGTATTAAGATTATAGTCACGATTTTCAAGTAAACCCAAGTATCTCATTATTTTTTTCCCTAACACATTTTTTGGCGCTGCGGGATCTTGATCGCCTAAAAAATAGTCTGTATGATAATGTTCACCTAGATTAATGATCTCTTTTTTTCCATCATTATTTAAATCTACCTGATAATAAAAGTCTGGTTGATGCCACAATACATCGGGATTTCTGTAGTTTTCATGATAGAAAGTGGCATTAAATGAACTGTCAAATTTTATATACGCAGGCATACCAATTCTTAAGATATTAGGCATTTCCTTGTTTTTTGAAGTGTCGCTTATTGGAGGATACCAAATCATAGTACTCTGCCCTATAATATCATTTATTCCATTTCCATCTATGTCTTGTATTAACAAATTAGCTTGTCCTGCTAATTTAAAAATTGAGTTTGGTCCAAATTTCGCATTATCAATACCGGTCATACCATTACTAAAGCTTTCATAATAATATGGTATATATCCATTTTGTATTTTACCCGTGTTTTTTGTCCAAGTCAAGTACCTAATTATATATACACTAAGAGTATCTGTAACAGTTACTCCTTCTTTTTTATAAATAAACGGTAATTTAAAAATCTCTGTAGTTGCAGATTTTAAACTTTTTAAAACTTTAAATTTATCTGCGCTTGTTTCTAAAAACTCTTTATAAGCTCCATCACCAAAACTTATATATGGCTTAATACTATCTTGAACAAATTTTGACATAAGCTCTTCATACCCCACTGCTACATCTTCTAAAAGAGAAATACTCTTTCTTAATAAGATAGGACTGAACTCACAAGCATCTCCGACACCGCTTTTATCAAGGTCTTCCTGCTTTGGATTATACATGTATTTGCAGTTATCACTAGCATCTGCAATACCATCTTTATCAATATCACTTGTTTGAGAAAAGGAAGTAAAAAACGAAAATAAAAACCCAAACAACAACACGCGCTTCTTCATAAACAGAAGTTTAAATTAATTAATAGCGCTTTTGGGGTAGAACAAATATAGGTCTATTTCATATTATTTCACGGTCTTCACGGTTTGTAATTTTCCATTATAAAACACTTGTGCTGTAGGTTTGGTAGATTTGATGACTAAATTGGTTACCTGTCCTGCATTCCAGCTCATATTGATTTCATAGTTACCTC
>CAZXWT010000270.1:0-1944 GCA_964644475.1 uncultured Sediminibacterium sp.
GGAACCAGTTGCGAAGGTTATGCGTCTGATATCACTAGAACAATTGTAGTAGGCAAGCCTACACAAAGACAGATTGATGTTTGGAATCTAGAACAGCAAGCACAGAATGCTGCATTTGCGGCAATTAAAATTGGCGCACCATGTGAAGTAGTAGATGCCGCAGCAAGAGCGGTGATAGAAAATCACGGATTTAATAAAAATTATAAATTACCAGGCCTTCCTCATAGAACAGGCCATGGTATTGGTTTAGAAGGACACGAATGGACCAATTTTGTAAAAGGAAATAAAACGCCTATTGCAGTTGGAATGTGTTTTAGCGATGAGCCAACTATTTCTATTCCTGGTGAATTTGGAATAAGACTAGAAGACTGTTTATACATTGCAGAAGATGGTCCTCATTTCTTTTCTAAATTAAGTCCTTCCATTGAACAACCTTTCGGTTAAAACTTTTCATATGAAAAAAACTATTGTATCTCTGGTAGTTGTACTATCAGCTATTGTTTCCTTTGCTCAAACTCAGCAAGAAAAAATCAACAAAGCGATTGATCAAAACCAACACGAACTAGTAAAAGAGTTTACTAGTTTATTAAGTATTCCTAATGTTGCAGCTAATCCAGTAGGACTTAAAGACAATGCTAATTGGTTAATGCAGTATATGCAAGACAAAGGAATTTCGAATGTTCAATTGTTGACCCTAGAAAAAGAAAGTGTACCAGCAGTTGTTTATGGTGAAGTAAAAGTGCCGGGTGCAAAAGAGACGGTTATTTTTTATGCGCACTACGATGGTCAACCAGTTGATACTAGTAAATGGTATAAGGGCGTTCACCCTTTTAAACCAAGTTTATATAGTAGTTCCATTGATAAAGGTGGAAGTTTAATTGCTTGGCCAGAAAAAGGAAATAACTATGATCCCAACTCCAGAATTTATGCAAGAGGTGCTTCTGATGATAAAGCGGGTGTGATGGCAATTATTAATGCTTATGCTACATTAAAAAAATTAGGTATTCAGCCTTCTGTAAATATTAAATTTTTCTTTGAAGGGGAGGAAGAAGCGGGATCTCCTAATTTGGAAGCGCTATTAAATAAGTATAAAAATATTTTAAATTCCAATCTTTGGATTATCTGTGATGGCCCTGTACATCAGTCTTCCAAAAAACAATTAGTAATGGGAGTGCGTGGAGATACGCATTTAGAATTAACTGTATTTGGTCCTAAACGACCATTGCATTCTGGTCATTATGGTAATTGGGTATTGAATCCTGCAATGGAATTAGCTAGACTATTAGCCAGTATGAAAAATGGCCAAGGAGAGATTACGATTAAAGGTTTTTATGATGATGTTATACCCTTAATTCCTTCAGAGAAAGAGGCTTTATCAAAAATACCTGCAGTGGAAGAGCAATTAAAAAATGAATTAGGTATTCAAGCTACCGAAAGAGCAGGCGCATTAAACGATGCCTTGCAATTACCATCACTTAATGTTAATGGTATACAAAGTGCTGGTGTTGGCAAGTATTCTGCAAATGTGATTCCAACAAAAGCAATAGCTTCTATAGATCTAAGATTGGTTAAAGGAAATGATTGGAAAAGACAACAAGACAAAGTCATTGATCATATTAAAGCACAAGGATTTTTTGTAACTGATAAAGAGCCAACTGATGAGCAAAGAAAACAAAATAATAAAATTTGTATGGTAGTGGCTTCTGATGGATACAATGCACAAAAAACATCAATGGATAATGTGTATGTAAAAACGATAGCAACTGCTATTCAAAAAGCAACTAATGAATCTCCAGTTATATTACCAACACTTGGAGGTAGTCTGCCTTTGTATGTTTTTGAAAAAACTTTGAATGCATCACCTATTACTGTACCCATTGCTAATCACGATAATAATCAGCATGCAGAGAACGAGAATATTAAATTGAAAAACTTTTTTGATGG
>CAZXWT010000271.1:0-1942 GCA_964644475.1 uncultured Sediminibacterium sp.
GGTTGTTACTATCTTCTGCTGTTGCTCCAATGGCAGCAGTCCAAGCAAACCAAAACAGAAACACACTTGGATTAAGCGTGTTCATTAAATAACCTGCAAAAAAGCTTTTTATCAAATCTTTTTTACTTTGATTATTTGCACCACCATCAGTTGATTGATCAATAACGATCTTCTTAAAAAACAAAGTGTATAATCCAGAAATTAATAAAAACCCAGCTCCAAATAAGGCAATTAGGGCCTTGTGTTCTAATACCAAAGTAAACAAGCTGGTAAAAAGATTACATACCAATAACAAACTAATATCACTTGCCGAAACGCCTGCAACAAAAGCATATCCAGCTTTTTTTCCGTTGGTTAAGCTTTGTTTAATAATGGCAAAAATAACCGGTCCTATAGAGATGCTTAAAATTAGACCAAGCAACAAGCCTTTAATAACTGGGGCAAACATATTAATGATTTAAAATAAAAGCTTTCCAATCTTTTAATAAATCGCCCTTAATCACTCTTGGAAATTTGTGTTGGCCTCCTATTTTTCCTTTGCTCTCCATAAAAGATAAAAAGGTATTTTCTTTTAGGATGGTCAATTGAACTTGTTTTAATGCAGATTTTCTTTCAACAGCGTAGTCGTCATTCAATTCGCATAAGTTTTCATCAATTTTTTTAGCAATCAAAACTGGATCAATATTTTGATCACAAGCAATATACCAATGATGACCAAAGAAGCTACCTACCGGCTCACCGGTTACACAATATTCTGGAATAGAAATATTCATCTCTTCACTCACCAATTGAATGGCCTTATTCATGTTATCAACACTAAGGTGTTCTCCTACTAAACTTAAAAAATGTTTGGTCCTTCCTGTGATAATAATTTCAGCATTTTCTTTATCAATAAATCTAACTGTATCACCAATTAAATATCGCCAAGCCCCGGCAGCAGTGCTAATTAATATAGCATAGTCTTTGCCTTCTTCTACTTCATGGATCAAAAGGGTTTCGGGCTTGTCAATGATTTCTCCATTACTATCAAAGTTGATTTCATCAAAAGGCACAAACTCAAAAAAGATATGTTGGTTATAAGAAAGACGCATTCCTTTTGCACCCTGTTTGTCTTGCCAAGCTAAAAAACCTTCGCTAGCTAAATAGGTTTCTATATAGGTAATTGGCTTTCCTAATAATTTTTCAAATCCCAATTTATAAGGTTCAAAACTGACGCCACCATGTACAAAAAAAGTAAGGTTGGGCCAGATCTCGTGGATATGATTTAGTTTATATCGCTCTATCACCATTTCCAAACACATTTGTATCCAAGCAGGAACACCAATAATAAATCCAATATCCCAATTGGGCGCTTTTTCTACAATCTCTTTTAGTTTTTTATTCCAATCTCTTTCTTTTGCTATTTTTTTACCAGGCTTATAAAAGGGCTGAAACCAGAATGGCGCTTTTTTAGCAGTAATACCACTTAGATCTCCCGCATAATATCCGGGACCCTTTTGTAGATCGGTGCTGCCTCCCAAGGTAAGCCAACCTCTTCCAATGGCAGATAAGGGAACACCCTCGTAGTTCAATAAACTAATCAATTGTTTGATCATGATAATCTTGTTACCCCTCAAAAGGTCGTTGGTAACAGGAATATATTTACTTGCCGCTTCACTGGTGCCACTACTTAGTGCAAAATATTTAATCTTGCCTGGCCAACAAATATCTTCCTGGCCTTCTAAAGTTTTGTGCCACCACTCTGCGTAAATTTTATTGTAATTATACACAGGAACGCTTTCTTGAAAACGTTTTACAGCACCCCTTCTTTGTAAAATTTGTTCGAAACCAAAACGTTGACCAAATTGGGTGTAGCGTGCACGACGAAGTAACTTTTTGAGAACACGTAACTGAGATCTTTTGGGACTTCTTGGAGGAATTCCCAAAGCTTGTGTAATCGATT
>CAZXWT010000272.1:0-1931 GCA_964644475.1 uncultured Sediminibacterium sp.
GCTAAATACACTGATAAGATTTATATTTTTGACCAAAAATTATTTATTCAGACCAGTGTTGGCCCTTTAAAAAATGAACTAGGTTTTCAAAAACAACAAATTATTGAAAGGGTCAATGAAAAGATGGGAGAAAATATTATTAACGATGTTATTATAAAATAAAAGGGACTAAAAAAAGTCCCTTTTATTTTTATTTCTTTTCGATGGCTTCTCGCATCAAATCATTCATCGTTAAAATGCCTTTAAATTCCATCTCGTCAAAAACAGGTAAATACCTAGTCTTGTATACATTCATTAGCACCATGCATCTTTCTAAATCGTCAGCATATCCAATAACTGGATAATTGGTGGTCATAATATCTTTTACTGTTGCTGTCTCAGATTTTCTACCTTCTAATTTAATTTTATGTGTATAATCTCTTTCAGACATTAATCCTAAATACTGATCGTCTTGCATTACTACAACATAACTTAAATTTTCAGCCTTCATTAAAGTAAGTGCATCTAATACCTTCGTGTCAGGGGTAACAATATTAAAATGTGGCCCTTTCTTAGTTAGAATATCTTGAATCTTTGACATAGGAGTAAATTTTTTAAAAGTGCTTCGATTTATCCTAAGTTACTAAAAAGAATTAATTCTATAAAATATATTAATTCTTATGGGGTACCTAGAATATCAATATAAGCCGTTTTGCTCATGATGTTTGCTCCATTCATTACAAAGACTGTTGGCCAAACTCTAGCAGCAGTTTTTATCATTGTAATGTCCCCTATTAATATGTTTTCTTTTGGTAATAAGCTATTTGCATGATCCTTATCGGCAGTTACGATATATACTAACTTATGTTTATTATGCAAGATGCTTAATAATTTTTCCCAAGGAATACTGCTATCAATTTCACCAGCAAACACTAATACATAAGGAGTGCTCGTTTCAAAAAGTGCTTCTGTGGAATCTTGACCATTCCTTGTATTTAAAGCAAAATTTTGAATGGGTGCTAAAATTCCATTCCCTTTACGAATGACTACTTCTTTTCTTGATTTATACACATAAGTACTATCAAAATCTGCTGGAAAATTGGATGGATCAAATTGATAAGTTTTACCATTTTTCACAAATTCCATGTCAAGACGAATGCTATCTGCAATCGCATTGGCAGGTAATTTCATTTGCTCTTTAATATCCTTACCAACTTTATAAGGTAGACAATCAATAACTGGAAGATGTTGCAAAACATAATACTGTCCATAACCAACTCCAAAAGAACCCACTAATAATATAATGATACCCCAAGCCTTATGTAAATTGGTTTTCACTTTTTTATGATTAATCAATAAAATCACAATAGCTAAAAACAAAACAATATCTTTTATAAAAGAAGTTTTAGGACTTAGAGGAATACAATCTCCAAAACAGCCACAGGTTTTAATCTTTCCAGAGAACAAAGCATAACCTGTTAAGAAACTAAAGAAAATAATTAAGACTAAGAGTACCCATAAAGTCTGTTTGTATGGATATTTTATTAATAAAGCAAGACCTGTTACAATCTCTAAAAGATTCATGAAAAGGGATAGTCCCAAGGTATAATCATTGAAGAAAGACATTCCCCATACATCAAAAAATTCTTGCATTTTATAGCTTAAACCTAATGGATCATTGGCTTTAATTAATCCCGAAAAGATGAATAATACACCGACTGTCCAACGCAATATTTTAAGAAAGTTTTGCATAGGGTTTAATTTAGATTAGTGTTTCCCTTCTGCAATTTGAATTAATGCAAATGCAGAGTAATTTAATATATCTACAAAATTGGCATCTATCCCTTCACTAATTAAAGTTTTACCATCATTGTTTAATATTTGTCTAATTCTTAATAATTTAACCAATATTAAATCGGCATAACTTTCTTGGCTCATGTCTCTCCATGCTT
>CAZXWT010000273.1:0-1931 GCA_964644475.1 uncultured Sediminibacterium sp.
CACCATCAAAAGAAGTAGACTTAGATCTTTTGTATAATTTATATACACAATAGATGGCAGAAACAATCCAGATAGCGAAGATGATATTTTTGTTCATACTCTAAATTTAGAATACAAAGGTACGAGTTATTTAATTAATGGCTTTATGCTGGTTGCGTATGGATCAAATTGGAAAAAGTCGGCCTCTATAAATTTGTTACCTGTTCTTATGAATACAGTCTTTGTTTTTAATTCTCCATTATCAGCTCCATCTATGTAGCTGATATCTTTCAAACCATCACCATTGTAGTCAAAATAGAATAATCTTGGTTTCCAATCACCTTTTCTTGAGCTATTAATATTGAATTCGCAAATTGTTTTATCAATAATAAAACTACCATCTTTTTGTTGTATGTATGCATATATGTTCCATGGCGCCCAACTGTTAGGGTTTTTATACATTTGATCATTAGTAGCTATTATATCTGTTAATCCATCATTATTAATGTCTTCTGTAATAATATCTTGAATAGTAACATTAATGTTGTCATTTTCATAATAGAAAGGAAGTTTAATAATGCTTTGGCTATTAAATTTTCCGCCGCCCTGGTTTATTAATACCAAGGGTTGCATTGGAAACAGATTGCTATTGTGCTCTTCTCCTTTACCAATAATGATATCATTTTTGCCATCCTTATTTATATCTCTAATAAATGTGGTAAAAGCATTACCAGCTACATAGGGTACTTTTTCACCAAAACCATTATTGCTTAAATTCCCAAAGTTCACAAAATCTCCTACAAATCTTGCTCTATTTGTTTGTGAGATAAATGGAAAATCTTTTATACCCCAATAAATATATATATTCATATTATCTGGTACTACTAAATCCAAAATTCCATCACCATTTAAGTCTCCCATTTCCCCTTTTTCTTTTTTGTTGGGGTCTGTTGGGTCATTCTCGTATGTAGAAATTTCCTTTAAGTCATATCCACCCTTACCGTCACTTAAAACAATACGAACAGGCTCGTTAGGACTATTTGGAATTCCTTCATCACCATTATCAAATATGATTAAGTCGATAAAATTGTCATCATTTAAGTAAAACGGTTTAATTGTATGCTTATTACCACCAAAACTTGAAAAACTTTTGTCGTTAAATAAATTCTTTTCTTCAAATTTCTTTACAGTGGGATTCCAAATTAAAAAAGTAAAATTTGCCTGTGGGCCATTATATGAAGCACCTGCATTAAAAACATCAATCCAACCATCATTATTAAAATCACCATTAACTATTCCATTAAAGAAAGTTCCATATTTAGTTCTTGTACCTAAAGGTTTTTGAAAAACATTAATTAAAAGATCAGACATAACCGGATTGTTATGGTACCAGTATTCAAAACCCAATTGTCTTGCATTTGCAGCCACTTTATATCCCATAAACCTTGCCATTGGGTTGTTAACTACGGAAATTGTTTTAGAGCTATTGTTAGAGGATGTTGATTTTGAATTAACACTTACAGATATAGAATAATTACCGGCTTTTTTTAATCCAGGAATATTAATATTTAAACTAGATTGAGTCAAACTAGTATCTAATTTATAAATCTGTTTTGAACTATCGGTCCATGTTGCACTAATAGAGTATACAAATCCTGCTGTTGGCATTCTAGAACTAACAGATATATTAACAGGTACTGTATCTGCTGTGTTAAATATTCCTGTATCTAAATTAGTAGTAAATTTTACGGGATCTTCTGCAACTACCACAGGAGCTGGTGTTCCTTTATCTGTTTTTGTACAAGATGCTGCAATAAAAATCCCCAAAGCAAAGATTAACTTTTTCATTAGTTGTGTTTTAATCTATCCTTTGGGGGTAATCAAATGTACACTTTAATTAAATATGTAATATAAATTTTTTGCTTATTTATTATTAAATTTAGTTTGTAAAT
>CAZXWT010000274.1:0-1929 GCA_964644475.1 uncultured Sediminibacterium sp.
TATTACTAAATGCATTGGTTACTTGAATCGGATTCACTGGCACATAACCCCATGTAGAACTATCAATACTTGCAGGAATTTTAGGCGTAGGCATTCCGTTTTCATAAAACCTTCTACCATCTCTTAAGATATCCTCACTTATATTACCAAGGTTTAAAACCAATTTACCTTTTGCTGCAGGAGATTTAATAAATGGATCTTGTACCCAGAACTCAACATATTCAATCACGCTGGTTTCAAAATCTGTTTGATCCAAAGAACGCATGATACCTCCCCATTTAGCAGCAGGATTATTTAATTTACCATTCGCATCTAAGTTTTTGTAATCATAGTTATAGGGTCCTCTATCTTTTGGATAATAACTAATATCAAAAGTGGGCAATTGTACATCGGTGATATTGGTTGTTTTTTGAGGGAACAATTCATTGGTAAATACCTGCCTTACTCTTGGGTCACTTAAATCAGCCAAATTTTCTGCAACTGGATTATTCGCTCCATTCTTATCTTGTAAAGTGGGCTCGATAGTATACCAAGAAATTCTAGATCTACTAAAATTATAATTTACAGAATCTGAAACTGCATCAGCCGGGAATTTATCCATTGGTGTTGAAGCCAAGGCCCAAGCAGTAAAAGGAAATCTTAAATCAATATTGGTTCTTGCTGCTTCAAAATCGTCCAAATAAACAACACCTGCCCCACCTCTACCAATTTGTTGTGCATGTCCAGGTTGTAGAAATGCAGCTTCTCCATAAGCAGTTAAATAAGATTTCGCCTTAGTGGTATAAAAAGGTAATTTATTTAATGCTCTAGTTAGCCCAGGCAAATCTGCTTTATAATTAAAGTCAAACCCATACATGGAATTCTTGATGGGATCAGATCCAAAATTGGTTTTCGTAAAGAATGGTCGCTCACTTAATCTAGTAGAAGAAAAACCGAAATTAAAATTCTTACTAGCCATGTAGTCTAATCTTAAAGCTCTAAAACCTCTTTCTTGAAAACCGAAGCCAATATTATTTTCAAAAGAAACATTCACTGGAATATTAGAACTTAAAATACCAGGATTAATGATTCTTACTGTACCTGAGCCATAATCCACCATGTAATCTAATCCCTCTTTTAAAATTTGTCCTCCTGCTCTCACGCTTACTGATCCAGGAGGAACATTAAATGCGTTTAAACTAATTTCTGCACCGCCACTACTTCCTTTCACCTGTCCTTCCATAACAAACCTATTTAAGTTGGCATAGGTTTGGGCTTCTGCTTTGATATTGCGATATAATTGAGGATAAATATATTTCTTAGAAATATTGGTATCAATTCCTTTAAACGCAATTTCTTGTAAATCCTTACCAAAGGGTTCTAATAATGGAAATACGATCCTTCCCATTCTTGAAATCACAGTAAAACCTTCTACATAATCAAATACCCCATCTGGCTGTGGATCGTTTCTGTTATTTAATCTATCCAGATTCAATAATTTAATCAATGACTTTCCTTCTACCGCTTTGCTTGTAACAGGTAAATATCTTTTTAAACCTGCACTAGGCTCTTCGTATAAAATGTTCAATTGAAAGTCTTGTTGCTGCAATTGACCAAACAAATCCAATGAGTAAACGTTTTTCATCATCAAATCCCAAATGGGCAAATCGGTTCTTTGAGTGGTTGCTTTTAACAACTTCAAGAACAAAATTTGTTGCACCCCTTTGTTTTGATCTAATGCAATGTTTTCAGAGAACTCACCGACTTGAAAAACCTTGCCATTATAAGTGTACTGAAAAGCAACCCCCAAAACCTCATCGGGTTGTAAGGGAATATTCAAAGAAAGAAATCCAATTTGCGGATTGAAGAAATACTCATTCTCTGTTAACTTTCTAGCAAAAGTTCTTTCATAATCTTCTGCAGACCTTAATCCCTCCATGGTCAACACAC
>CAZXWT010000275.1:0-1917 GCA_964644475.1 uncultured Sediminibacterium sp.
CTTTTAATTCAAAGCTTAAAAGAGGAGCGTGTTGCTTCATTTGCTTGCATGCAATTGCGTGATCTGGATGAGATGCATGTCCTGTATAATTTACTTTTTCAATAGCAGGATGTTGTGCTAAAAAATCAGCTACTTTTTGGGTATTACTGCAATGTCTGTCCATTCTAATTTCCAAAGTTTTCATTCCTTGAATTAATAAGTAGGCGTCAAATGCGTTGCTATTGCCTCCTAATAATACATGCCATTTCCAAACTTTTGTCTTCATGAATTCCTTGTCTTTACCCAATAATACACCGTGTAAAGCAGAGCCATGACCATTTAAGAATTTAGTGGCAGAATGGAAAACAAAATCCACCCCTAATGCAAATGGTTGTTGTAAGTAAGGAGTAGCAACTGTATTGTCCACCGATACTTTTACATTGTATTTATGCGCCAATGCAGCAATGGCTTCAATATCCACACATTGTAATGTAGGATTAGCAGGAGTTTCAAGATGGATTAATTTAGTACTAGGATTTGCCTTAATAGTTTGCTCTAATAAATTCAAATCTCTAATATCGACTAATACTGTATTAATACCTGCTTCTTTTAATATTTTTTGCATTAATTCTTGTGTACCTCCGTACAAAGAATAATGAGAAATTAATGTATCGCCTGCACTTAAATTACTTAAAAACAAAGTGCTCATTGCTGCCTGTCCGCTTGAATGTAAATAAGCAGTCAGTTCCAAAGGTGTGCCGTCAGCGTTTTGAATACCATGTGCTTCTAAAGCTGCAATCACATCTTGTGCTGCAGTAAAAGTAGGGTTACCCCATCTTGTATAAATTCTTGTTTTGTCATCACTTTTAAATCTTTCCATTCCTTCATCGGTAGAATCGAATGTAAAAGTGGATGTTGCGTAAATAGGAGTGGTATGAGAGAAATTATCGTTCTCATGACTAGCAGTATGCAATGTTGTTGTGCTAATTCCTTTAAATTTTTTCTTACTCATATTTCCTAATTTATTGATTGTTTAATATGCCCATTTAACCCAAGCAGCACCCCATGTGAATCCACCACCAAAAGCTGCAAGAATTAAATTGTCGCCTTTGTTTAGTTTAGATTCCCATTCCCATAAACACAATGGAATAGTGGCTGCGGTAGTGTTTCCGTATTTATGAATGTTAATCATTACTTTTTCAGTTGGTATACCTGCTCTATTTGCAGTAGCGTCGATAATTCTTAAATTAGCTTGGTGTGGTACTAGCCATGCAATATCATCTCCAGTTAAATTATTCTTTTCTAATAATTCTGCACTCACATCTGCCATGCCTTTTACAGCAAATTTAAACACTGGTTGCCCATCTTGAAATGCATAGTGTTCTTTGGCCATTACTGATTCAACGCTTGCAGGTTTTAAACTTCCACCTGCTTTGATATGTAAATATTCTCTTCCACTTCCATCGCTTTTTAAGATGGCATCCATCACGCCATTCCCTTCATTGTTTGGTTCTAATAAAACAGCGCCAGCTCCGTCTCCAAAAATGATACAAGTGGCTCTGTCGGTATAGTCAATAATAGAACTCATTTTGTCAACACCTACTACAATTACTTTTTTGTATTTGCCCGTTTCAACAAATGCCGCACCCGTATTCAAAGCAAATAAGAAACCGCTACAAGCAGCTCCTAAATCAAATCCAAATGCATTTTTTGCACCAATCTTGTCTCCAATAATATTCGCTGTAGCAGGGAAGACCATATCTGGAGTCACTGTCGCACAAATAATACAATCAATTTCTAAAGGATCTAAATTCTTTTTACGCAGAATTTCTTCGATGGCTTTTACGGCCATATCTGAACTCGCTTTACCCGGTTCTCTTAAAATTCTTCTTTCAGAAATACCAGTTCTGGTTCTAATCCACTCGTCGTTGGTATCCA
>CAZXWT010000276.1:0-1913 GCA_964644475.1 uncultured Sediminibacterium sp.
GGAACTAATCTAATTATTTTTAAATTGTATGATTGCCCTAAGCCAGTCATAAGCGCAGCTAAAACCAGTATTTGTGGAACAGATTCAGTTAGTGTTAAAATAACCAATAGGGATGCTTCAGTAAAATATACATGGTATATAAATAATGATTCTGTTTCCAAAGCGTCAGATTCTTTATTTATAAAAAAGGAAGGATATGTAAAACTTAAATTGACTGACACACTCGGTTGTTCTAAAATCTCAGATTCTATTTATTTAAAATCTTATCCTCTCCCTACCACCCCAAACATCTCACGTGACACTGCTAACAATTTAGTATCTAGCGCTGCTTTAAGAAATACATGGTATAAAGACGGAACAGCTATTGCAGATACCACACAAAAAATTAAACCTAGCGGTGCAGGGTCCTTTACGGTGAAGACAAGTGAGAATGGATGTACGAGTGTGGCTAGTAATGCCTATTATTATTTGGTCACCGATGTGATTAATTTAAGTGCGAATGAATTTATTAAGCTGGCACCCAATCCTTTCCAAGGGCAACTCAATCTTGATTTTAATGTAAAAGGCTATCAAAAATTAAACATTGATGTTTTTGAATTAACTACTGGGGTGAAAATGGCTTCACAGCAAAATATTTTACCAGGTTCAGTATTAAATTTTGGCAACTTAGCACCAGGCACTTATATTATTAAAGTAAGTTCTAATGATCAGAAGTTATCCCATCAGTTTAAAATGATCAAATTATAGGACTTCATGTAATTTTCTACATTTAGTTCAAAATATTAATTAAATTACTAAGCCAATGAGCATCTTGCTTGTTGGCTTTTTTTATTTCAACTTTTTCTTATGAAACAAATCGCACGCCTTTCTTTTTTATTATTAGTTAGTATCAGTTTACAAACTGTATCTGCACAAGTAAAAGACAGTACTTTAAAAGGAATGACCTGGAGAAATATTGGACCCAATCGTGGTGGTCGTTCTTTAGGAATTGCAGGTAGTAGTCAGCGCAAGCTAGAATATTATTTTGGCGCTGTGGGTGGTGGATTATGGAAAACAACCGATGGTGGTTTAAACTGGAAGCCGGTTACTGATGGCCAAATCACTAGCTCTAGTGTTGGTGCAGTGGCGGTATCTGAATCAAATCCAGACATTGTATATATCGGAACTGGTGAAACAGAATTTAGAGGAAATATCATGCAGGGTGATGGTGTGTATAAATCTGTGGACGGAGGTAAGACTTGGAAAAATATCGGATTAAAAAATACACAATCAATATCACGCGTTCGTGTTCATCCAACCAATCCTGATATCGTTTATGTATCCGCCTTAGGCCATGCATTTGGACCTAACGAAGAGAGAGGCGTTTTTAAAACAACCGATGGAGGAAAGACATGGAACAAGGTTTTATATGTAAATGAAAAAGCGGGTGCTGAAGACTTAGTGATTGATCAACAAAATCCTGAAATTATTTATGCAAGTATTTGGGAAGTATACCGTACTCCATATAAAATGTGGGCCGATATTGGTACTTCTGCATTGTATAAATCTATAGATGGTGGCACTACATGGAAAGTAATTTCTAAAAATCCTGGAATGCCTGCTGTTGTTGGAAAGATAGGCGTAGCAGTATCTCCAGCAGATGGTAATCGAGTTTGGGCAATTGTTGAATCTCCAGAGGGTGGCCTGTATAGATCTGATGATGGTGGTGCAAATTGGAAATTAGTGAACAACGAAAGAAAATTGCGTCAACGCGCATTTTACTATTCAAGAATTGTGGCAGATCCAAAAGATAAGAATACTGTGTATGGATTGAATGTAAATTTTTATAAATCAACTGATGGTGGTGTCAATTTTAAAACAGAAATTAAAGTGCCACACGGAGACAATCATGATTTATGGATTGATCCAACAGA
>CAZXWT010000277.1:0-1911 GCA_964644475.1 uncultured Sediminibacterium sp.
TGGTGTTTTAAATAGTAGGTACGAAAAAGGGTCCTGAGTAATCAGGACCCTTTGATATTTTCATGAGTCCCTTGCAAGGGTCTCATTGTCGAAGTATTATAAAGTCTTCAATACATCGTTCATGCTTCTTACAGCATCAGCGCTCTTATTGAAAGCTGCTTGTTCGTCAGCAGATAAATCCATTTCTACAATCTTCTCCCAGCCATTCTTGCCAATGACAACAGGAACGCCTAAGCAGATATCTTTTTGGCCATATTCGCCATTTAAGCTTACGCAACATGTAAATAATTTCTTCTCGTCACGAACAATGCTCTCTACCAATGCAGCTCCAGCAGCACCAGGTGCATACCAAGCAGAAGTGCCTAATAACTTTGTCAAAGTAGCACCACCTACCATTGTATCAGCGATGATTTTTTCTTGTTGTTCAGCATTTAAGAATTTAGTTACTGGAATGCTATTCCAAGTAGCGTGCTTGATTAAAGGGATCATTGTAGTATCACCATGACCACCAACTACTAATGCATTTAAATCTGCAGGGCTGCAGTTTAAAGTAGTACTTAATTGATATTTAAAACGAGCGCTATCTAATGTACCACCCATTCCAATAATTCTATGCTTAGGTAAGCCAGTAGATTGCAATGCTAAATAAGTCATTGTATCCATTGGGTTACTAATTACAATAATAATCGCGTTTGGAGAATGCTTTAAAATGTTTTCACAAACCCCTTTTACAATACCAGCATTTGTGCCAATCAATTCTTCTCTTGTCATCCCTGGTTTACGAGGTAAACCTGAAGTAATTACTACTACATCAGAGTTAGCAGTTTTTGAATAATCATTAGTGCTACCAGAAATTCTAGTATCAAAACCTAATAATGCAGCTGTCTGCATCATGTCTTGTGCCTTACCTTCAGCAAAGCCTTCTTTGATGTCTAATAAAACCAATTCACTTGCTAATTCTTTGCGAGCAATATTGTCTGCACATGTTGCGCCTACTGCACCTGCTCCAACTACTGTAATTTTCATAAAATGTATATTTTTAATAAGAGGATGATTTTCCGGGGCAAAGTTAGTTATTTACCATCTATATTTTTAAGCAATTCAAACACTTCTGCGCCTTTTTCGTATACTTTTTTCAACTTGTTATTCTCATAAATAGCCACAAATGGGGTCATACTTGGTCTGAAAAAGCTTGGTAGCGTGAATTCAGGGTCTCTGCCAATGATAATATTGGGCTTGCCCACCATATTGTATTTTTCAGCAAACTTTTTGATAGACGGCATGTCTTTATAGCTATCCCAGATCATTAATACATTCTTAAACTTATCAGCATACTTATTAATCTCTGCTGCTTCGTGCTCGCAATGAGGACAATCAGGGCTAAAAATAATAATCATTTGATACTTGTACTTAGGCAAGTCTCTATTGGTAATTTCTTTCCCACCTACAGACACTATTTTGAAAGCAGGCAAATTTTTATCTCTCTGAAAAGGCGCATTTGGATCTGTTTGTGCAGAGGCACTCAATAATACAATGCTACATAAAAGGGTTAAAATGTATTTCATAGGTTTATTTTTTATCGCCTTCCATCATTCGCATGGCTTTGGCGTCTTGTAAAAATTCTGATGCGAATATAAATTTGTTGAGTAGTTCATTCTTGCTATAAATAATATCTTGATTAGATCCTTCCCATTCTTTTTTACCTTGATGTAAGTACAAGATATAATTACCAATTTCCATTACACTATTCATGTCGTGTGTAACTACTAGGGTAGTGATATTATATTCCTTTGTAAGGTCTTCGATCAATTTATCAATCACCATCGAAGTCTGAGGATCTAATCCTGAATTAGGTTCATCGCAGAATAAATATTTTGGTTCCATTACCACTGCTCTGGCTAAGGCAACTCT
>CAZXWT010000278.1:0-1910 GCA_964644475.1 uncultured Sediminibacterium sp.
TAGGCTGATGCTTGTCGATACAATCCACCGTTAATCCTAACCATTCAAACAAAGTGCCATTCCACTCACTATCTCTTTTTGCTAAATAATCGTTCACTGTAACCACGTGCACACCCTGTCCTGCTAATGCATTCAAGTAAGCTGGTAGTGTTGATACCAAGGTCTTACCTTCACCAGTAGACATTTCTGCAATCTTACCTTGGTGTAATACGATACCACCAATTAACTGCACATCATAGTGCACCATATTCCATGTAACTGGCGTACCTGCTGCTTTCCAAGTAGTTTGGAAAACTGATTGATCTCCTTGAATGGTTACATATTCTTTTTTAACAGAGAAATTGCGATCAAGCTCTGTAGCAGTAGCTACTAATTCTTCGTTATCTGTAAATCTTCTTGCAGCTTCTTTTACCACAGCAAATGCTTCTGGTAGAATATCCCATAAAATAGTTTCTAAAGATTGATCTCTATCTTTTCCTAATTTATCTATGTTTTGATAAATGCTATCTCTTCCCATTAAATCACTCAATGGCAATGCATCCGCTTTTGCTTGCTCTGCAGCAATTTGTGCATCGATACCTGCTAAATGATTTTTGATGCGCTCTTTGAACTCGTTTGTCTTGTTTCTTAAAGCGTCATTACTTAAGGTTTTATAAGACTCAAAATGTCCATTAATCACCCCCACTAAGTGTTGAATTTTCTTAACGTCTTTCTCGCTTTTTGAACCGCCGAATAGTTTACTTATAATTTGCAACATAAAATGCTCTAAATAATTGTGTTATAGCCAAATACTCAAAGTTCATGCCAAAATACCTTTTGACCTGTTTTGAGGGCCTTAAAGGTAAGCATTTGAAGGCAGTTTGGCCATTTTCAGGCCCTATCTGTATAAAAATTAACTTGGACCCCCAAAAAAGGGGAAAATGGACGAAAAAATTATACCTTTGCTCGCTTATTAAACACAGATATGGCTGGACAATTAAAAGAAGTAAGAAATAGGATAAAAAGTACCCAGGGTACTCAGCAGATCACTAAAGCTATGAAAATGGTAAGTGCTGCTAAATTACGTCGTGCACAAGACGCTATTACCCAAATGAGACCTTATGCCAACAAGTTACAAGACATGTTGAGCAATATCGTGGGTAGCTTAGAGGGTGATATGAATTTGGCACTTGCTGAAACCCGCCCAGTGAACAATGTTTTATTCATTGTCATCACTTCTGATCGTGGTTTGTGCGGTGGTTATAATGCTAACGTGGTAAAATTGACTAAAGCGACTATCGCTGAGAAATACCCAACTCAAAAAGTAACTATCTGGAATATTGGTAAAAAAGGATACGAGAGTTTAACCAAGTCTGGTTATACAACCAATGCAGATTTTAAAGATATCTTCTTAGACTTGAAATTTGATAATGTTAAATTAGCTGCTAAAGCTGCTATGGATGCTTTTGCAAACAAAGAGTTTGATGCTATCGAAATTATTTACAGCGAGTTTAAAAACGCTGCTACACAAGCTTTCAAAGCAGAACAATTCTTACCTATTCCAACCATTAAAGCAGGTGGTAGTTCAAAGAAAGTAGATTTTATTTTTGAACCAGAGAAAACAGTTTTGGTAAATGAATTAATGCCTAAGATTTTGAACACACAATTGTTCAAAGCAGTTTTAGATGCGAATGCAAGTGAGCATGGCGCTAGAATGACAGCAATGGATAAGGCAAGTGAGAACGCAAACGAATTATTAAAATCATTGAAAATATCTTACAACCGTGCAAGACAAGCGGCTATTACGACTGAGTTAACTGAGATCGTATCTGGTGCAGCTGCATTAAACGGATAAGCAATACCCATATGGAAATCAGTCAAATTATTCCTCATATTGAAGCCTTGATCTTCGCAAGTGATAAAGCCTTAAA
>CAZXWT010000279.1:0-1908 GCA_964644475.1 uncultured Sediminibacterium sp.
TGAAGTGGTTGTTTTAATATTTGGATGATCTACCATACCTGATGGTTCAAATTTGGTAAATACAAACTTGTCAACAAACTCTTCTAAAGGCACACCATATTGTAAACCAACAGAGATAGAGATAGCAAAACAGTTCATTAAACTACGTAATGTAGAACCTTCTTTTGCTAAGTCGATGAATAATTCTCCTACAGTTCCATCTGCATATTCTCCCGTTCTTAAGAACAATACTTGACCGCCAATTCTTGCTTTTTGAGTAAAGCCACGACGCTTAGCTGGTAAAGATTTGCGCTCAACGATACGAGATAATTGACGCTTTAATTTAGTATCTGTAGAAGTAGTCATTCTCTTTTGTACTTCTTCTAATAATTCATCTACTGTCAAGTTGCTTAAATCTACTAATTGAGATGCTGCTGCTTCTTCAGTGGTTTCTGCTTCTGCACCATCTGTCTTTTTCTTTTTATCAGACTTAGTACTTAATGGTTGACTCAACTTAGAACCGTCACGGTATAAAGCGTTTGCTTTTAAACCTAACTGCCAGCTCATTAAATAACAATCAGCAATTTCTTCTACAGTTGCTTCGTTTGGAAGATTGATTGTTTTTGAAATCGCACCAGATAAGAATGGTTGACAAGCAGCCATCATTCTGATATGACCATGTGCATGGATATAACGTTTACCTTTTTTACCATTTTTATTTGCACAATCAAATACTGGTAAATGCTCTTCTTTTAATTCAGGAGCACCTTCTACAGTCATTGTACCACAAACATAATCGTTCGCAGCATCAATTTGTTCTTCTGTAAATCCTAAAGCTTCTAATAAATTAAAGCTCCAGTCTGCAAATTCTTCTTCTTTAAATCCTAATCTTGTTAAACAAGCATCACCTAAAGTGAAACGATTGAAGATGAATCCAATTTCAAATGCAGATTTAGCTGCACCATTTAATTTATCTACTTCTTCTTGTGTAAATCCTTTTGCTAATAAAGACTCATCATTAATGTAAGGAGCACCTTTAAAGCTTGCATGACCTACAGCAAAGTTTACAATCGCATCATTTTGTGCTTGTGTATATCCTAAGTTCTTTAATGCTTGAGGAACGGATTGGTTGATGATTTTGAAATATCCACCACCAGATAATTTTTTGAATTTCACTAATGCGAAGTCAGGCTCAACACCTGTTGTATCACAATCCATTACTAAACCGATTGTTCCAGTTGGAGCGATTACGGTTGTTTGTGCATTTCTATAGCCATATTTCTCACCTAATTGAACTGCATCATCCCAAGCTTTGGTTGCAGCTTTCAATAAATAATCAGGAGTATGTTGTGCTTTGATACCTTGTGGCTTGATTTCTAATCCAACATAAGCATCTTCTGCATCGTATGCAGCTGCTCGGTGGTTACGCATTACACGTAACATATCTTCTTTGTTTTCTTCGTATTTAGCAAATGCTCCTAAGAATGAAGCCATTTCAGCTGAAGTCTTATAAGCAACACCTGTCATGATCGCAGAAATAGCACCTGCAATACCACGTGCTTCTTCACTATCATAAGGAATACCGCTTACCATTAACATAGAACCAAGGTTTGCAAAACCTAAACCAGTTGTTCTGTAGTCATATGATAATTGTGCTACTTCTCTAGAAGGGAACTGAGCCATTAGAATAGAAATTTCTAATACAGTTTGCCATAATCTTGTTGTGTATTCAAAACCTTCTACATCAAAGCTATTATCTGCTTCGTTGAAGAATTTTCTTAAGTTGATAGAAGCCAAGTTACATGCAGTGTTATCTAAGAACATGTATTCAGAACATGGATTAGATGCATTGATTCTACCACCTTTAGGACAAGTATGCCATTCGTTGATAGTAGTATCGTATTGTGTACCTGGATCTGCACAACGCCA
>CAZXWT010000280.1:0-1899 GCA_964644475.1 uncultured Sediminibacterium sp.
TGTTACTTCTTACAGAAGAAGTACCTCTAATAGTAATGTTAACAGCACCACCTGGTTCACCAGAGTTGTTAGTAACGTTAACACCAGCAGTACGACCTTGTAACAATTGTTCTGGAGAAGCGATCACACCTTTGTTGAAAGATTTTTCGCCCAAAGAAACAACAGCACCTGTCGCGTCTTTTACTTTACGAGTACCATAACCTACAACAACCACTTCTTCTAATTGAGTGCTAGTTTGGTTTAATGATACAATAACAGTTCCATTTGCATCTACTTCTTTAGATGAATAACCTACAGAAGAGACAACTAATTTAGTTACAGAAGAAGGTACAGTAATGGCAAAAGATCCATCAGCTGCAGTTTTTGCACCTGAAGAAGTTCCTTTAGCAACAACAGAAGCTGCTGCAACTGGAGAACCATCTTTTGCATCTAAAACCTTACCTGTAACTGTTTTGTTCTGAGCTTGTGCATTCAATGCGATCAAGCCAACGAACAGTCCTATAAAAGAGGACTTAACAATTTTGAAATTCATAATTGGCAGTTTATTGGTTTATTAAGCGTGTACAAAATACACTAATTTGATATTCCACACATTTTTTGTTAAAAAATTTTTAACTTTTTTCCCAAAATAGCAAACAATCGTTAGTATCAATTTGTCGATTTTTTAATCAATTTTGCTTGAAATCCTTACTGTTAAAGCATTTCATAATTTAGCACTTAGGATATATTCAATAAAAAAATATACATTTTAGAGGGCGATAGAAAAAATATCAAACGTTTGCGATAAAATTTGTGAAACTTTTACTTAATTTTAATCATCAACTGATTGCGTATGACGAATACTACACTCAAACTATTGGCACAACAATTACAATTGAGTATATCTACTGTTTCAAGAGCTTTGAAAGATCATCCAGATATTTCTGCTGCAACAAAAGCTAAAGTGCATGCATTAGCGAATAGCTTAGATTACGAACCAAATGCTTATGCTATTCAATTGAGAACACAGAGCAGTAAAATATTTGGCGTGATTGTGCCAGCCATATCCAATTTGTTTTATGATAGTTTTATTGCAGCTGTAGAAGAAGAAAGTAGAAAGAATGGATATGCGTTAATGATTTTACAATCAAGTAATCAACCAGAGATTGAATTAGACAACTTGAAAATTTTTAGACAGAATAGAGTATCTGGTGTATTTGCATGTTTATCTGCAAATGCAGAAAATTTAGATACTTATCAAAAGATGACAGAGAAAGAAATTCCTGTAGTGTTTTTTGACATTGTTCCAAAAGATAATAAGTTCACTAAAGTTAGAATGGCAGATGAACGCTGTGCTATCATTGCAGCAGAAGAAATCATTAAAAGAAACGCCAAAAAAGTTTTAGCCATTTTTGGTGATGCTGGTTTATCCATTAGTCAAAAAAGAAAAAATGCTTTTCAGAATTTTATGGAGACCTATGCACCTAAAGTGCATTGTACCTATGTGAATGCATCTAGTAGTGCAGAGGCGGAAGATGTGTTTAGAAAACAATATAATAAAACTCAAAAGCCAGATACTGTGTTTGCTATGACAGATGAAGTATTGATAGGTGTGATGAAAGCGGTGCAAGCATTAGAAATAAAAGTTCCTTCTCAATTAGGAGTCATAGGAATTAGTAACGGTTTTATTCCAAATTTATACCACCCAAAAATTAGTTATGTAGAAACAAGTGGTTATGAGTTAGGGAAATTGGCTTTTGTTCAAATGATGGCCAATATGAAAGGAGGTAAAACATTGACTGAATTAACAGTGGAAGTAAAATTTGTACCAGGAGAATCTTTATAGTTCATTAAACAGAAAATAATGCTTAGAAAGTATAAGGCTTTTTTATTTGATTTGAATGGTACTATGGTGAATGA
>CAZXWT010000281.1:0-1893 GCA_964644475.1 uncultured Sediminibacterium sp.
TTGCTTGTGTTAATACAATGTTTTTCTTTTACCACTTTCAAAATCATTGAAAATGAAAGCGCCTAATTTATCTAGTGATGCAAAGAAGGCCTTGCCATTATTCATCTCGGTAAATTCTTGTACAAAGTTTTGTAAATATGGATCAGAGGCGATCATAAAAGTCGTAATCGGAATTTTTAACTTCTTACATTGACCAGCTAAGTTGATACAACGATTCACCACCTTTCTGTCTAATCCAAAACTATTTTTATAATATTTCTTACCCATCTTTAAGCAAGTAGGTTTACCATCGGTAATCATAAATATTTGCTTATTGGGATTTTTTCTTCTTCTTAATAAATCCATCGCTAGTTCCAATCCAGCAACGGTATTAGTATGATAAGGACCTACTTGTAAATAAGGGAGGTCTTTGATTTCAATACTCCATGCATCATTTCCAAATACCACTATATCTAATGTGTCTTTAGGATATTTAGTGGTGATTAATTCAGAAAGTGCCATAGCTACCTTCTTAGCAGGCGTAATTCTATCTTCTCCATATAAAATCATGGAATGAGAAATATCAATCATCAGCACAGTAGAAGTTTGTGTTTTGAAATCACTTTCTCTAATCATCAAATCTTCTTCCTGCATGCTAAAGGCATCTACGCCTCTATTAATTTGTGCATTTCGTATACTCTCGGTAAAATCAATTTGCTCTAACATATCACCAAACTGAAAAGCCCTAGTATCCGGATTTAATTCACTGCTTGGACCAGGCTTATTAGTTTGATGATTACCTTGTTTTGATTTTTTAAGTTTACCGAAAATCTCTTCTAAACTTTTCTTTCGAATTGTTTGTTCAGATTTTGAAGTGATTTTGAAACTACCATCTTGTTGGTTTTCTGTCAAATAACCATTTTGTTTGAGGTCTTCAATAAAATCACCAATACCATAATCTTTATCAGTTAAATTATGTTGGCGGTCTAATTGATTCAACCAATCCAAAGCCTCTGTTGCATCACCATTTGTATAGGTCAACAATTGCGTGAAAAGGTCGAGCAATTGTTCAAATTTACTCTTGCCTTCTTCTTTGGGATTAAATGGTAAAAAACGATGTCCAATCATGATAGTATGCAAAATTATAACAAAACAATGGGTGGTTTTGTTTTTAATGCATATCTAAATGGTTTTTTCCATAAAAGGTAAACTAGTTTAATTGAGATCGGAACTGCTTACTATTTCTAGGTTTGAGCCGACATGCATTAAAGTGGTTGATAATATCCAATATTAACCAGCCGATAGCTTCATCGCCTTTTTGAGTGATAATACCTAAATTATTAAGATAAGCTTCAACTGCATTATCTGTTGCATGTACTTCAAATAAACCCGCTGGTGTAAGTAAGCTTGGACTTAATGCAGTTAAAGAGATATGATTAGATTGAAGCACTAGATCACATTCAAATTTGCGATGTAGATACTCAAAGTATATTCTACCTTTAATGGTATTTGCTTCCTGAGAAGTAACCAGTAAATTATAAATACGCTTTCCATTAGTAGCAAATAATAATGGGTTGCTGCTAAGCTCTACTAAAAGCTTGTCTGCTTTTTGAAGTGATTTGTTTTTTGAGTCCGACATGGCATGAAGTTTTAATGGTTAAAATTTCACACCAAGAAAAATGTACAAGGAAATTACGTTTGTTTTTGACAGTAAGTCCTCATCGATTTTACCACCGCGGAGTTCGACTCTCTCGGTTGGCAGCCACTAAAGGCTTCTTGATGATATATCAAAGATAGGGTTTTTAGCTCATTTACAAATATTTTTTAATCGTTTTTTGAGCCAAAACCTTGTCTAATTGATTGATTTCCAATGCTAATTCGGCCTTCAATTCCTCGAACACCTTATAAGAACCA
>CAZXWT010000282.1:0-1892 GCA_964644475.1 uncultured Sediminibacterium sp.
CCATAGATTCCGGCGTTCTAAATAAATAGGCGCTATTGAAAGCTTGTAATCCAATACCAGAGACAATATTAAAACTTGGCAGAAATGCCGCTTTCGCTGCTTTTAAGTCTAAGTTGGCAGCTGTCAAGTTGTATTCGGCAGATTTTATATCTGGTCTATTGTTCAATAAGTCAGAAGGAAGTCCTTTTTTCACAATAGTTAATTGCTGGTACAAGCTTTCTTTATTTCGACGAATTGTTTTAGGGAAACTACCTGCGAGATAGTTTAATTTATTTTCTGTTAGTGTTATTTGTTGTTGAATCTCTTTTTCTAAGATATTTAGGTTGTATAATTGACCACTAAATTGAAGCACTGCCAATTCATTTGTTTTGCCTGCATCTTTTTGGGCCTTCACATATTCTAATGCTTCATTTTGCTTTGAAATGGTTTCTTGTAGTAATTCTAATTCTTTATCTAAGGCAATCAGGTCATAATAAGTTGATGCAATTTCAACCACTAAGTTGGTTTGTACATATTTTAATCCCTCAGTACTTGCTAATAATTTATTGAAAGCTGCCTTTTTCTGATTGTTCAATTTACCCCTAAAATCTACTTCCCAATTGGCTTGGAAGCCTAGGTAAATATCTGGCAAATTAACAGGTACCCTTTTATTAGGTAAAATATCAGTCGTGCTATTACCAGCTCCATCCATTGTGTACAATCCGTATCTTCTAACTCCGCCATTGGTAGTAAAATTTACTTCAGGAATAAGTCTGCCTTTGAAAAAAGCAAGATTCGCTTTAGACATTTCAATTTTTTGAAATGCCATTTGAAGATCACTATTGTATATTAATGCTGTATCTATTAAATTAGATAAGATTGTATCGTTTAAAAAATCTGATCTTTTAAGCTTTGAAATTGGCTCTTGATTTATTTCATTGTATTTAGCAGGAACAGCATTTAAGGGAATGCTGTTTTGTATTAATTGGCTATTAGTACAACTTGCTAAGGGCAGTGTAATAACCGATAATATGAATAAAATATTTTTCATAATTATATTGTTTCAGTAATTGCGATTTCGTTTTTCTTTTTTGACTTCTTTGAATCCATTGTGGCAAATATGACATACAAGCCTGGGATCACTAGTACGCCTAATACAGTGCCTAGTAGCATTCCTCCAGCTGCAGTTGCGCCAATGGTCTTGTTGCCAATAGCGCCGGCCCCACTTGCAAATAATAATGGAATCAAACCTGCGATAAATGCAAAAGAAGTCATCAAAATAGGTCTTAGTCTTACTCTTGCAGCTTCAATAGCAGCTTCTAAAGGAGTCTTGCCTTCTCTTTGTTTTAATGAGGCAAATTCCACAATTAAAATAGCATTCTTGCCCAATAAGCCAATCAACATAATGATGGCGATTTGAGCATAAATATTATTCTCTAAACCAAATATGTATAAAAATAAGAATGCGCCAACTGTTCCAGCAGGTAAAGATAATATTACAGGCATGGGTAAAAGGAAGCTTTCATATTGTGCAGATAATAGAAGATAGATGAATAATAAACAAATCATGAATATAAAAATAGATTCATTGCCTTGTTCAGCTTGGTCTTTGGAAGAGCCTGCCCAATCATAATCGTAGCCTTTTGGTAATTTTTTAGCTGCTGTTTCTTTAATAGCTGCGATTGCTTGGCCACTACTAAATTTTTTCTCTGGTTCACCATTAATTATCGCAGAAGGATACATGTTATATCTAGTAACCTGCTCTGGCCCATAAATTTTCTCTATGGTTATAAATGAAGAAACAGAAACCATTTCTCCATTTCTATTTTTTACATTCAATTTTAAAATATCTTCTGGGTGTGCTCTAAATTCTGGAGCAGCTTGAACCATTACTCTATACAATTGTCCAAAAC
>CAZXWT010000283.1:0-1877 GCA_964644475.1 uncultured Sediminibacterium sp.
AGAAGACTTGAAAGCAGATACTACGGAAATTGCTACTAAAAATATTGCAATGGATGAAGTTATTGTATCTGGAAATAAATTGACAGATTTAATCTACAGAGAAAACTGGAATGATGAAATAATTGACACATTCTACATTAATAGTATTTATTTAACAACGAGATTAGTTACTTTAAATTTTACTTCGGGTACTATCGATCAATTAAAGAACGCTGGTGGTTTTAGGTTAATACGTAACCAAGAAATTGTTAAAAGAATTACACAATACGAACAAGCAAAAAACACCATCAAGGTACAACAAGATGCTATGCTTGAAAAATGGAATG
Organism: uncultured Sediminibacterium sp.; assembly: GCA_964644475.1. Lineage (GTDB taxonomy): Bacteria > Bacteroidota > Bacteroidia > Chitinophagales > Chitinophagaceae > Sediminibacterium. Next base: position 327 of record CAZXWT010000283.1, read on the forward strand.
AAGTGCATAAAATTCAAAACCGGATCTTACATTTCAATGTTTTTTATGGTACAGAAAAGCTTGGAGAAGTAAAATATAATAAATCAATGTTAGATCAAATAAAATCACTTACTGGTACTAAATTCCTAATAAAAGAAAGAGTAACTCTATTTGAATATTCAAATTATGTTAATGTTATGAAAGGGTATGTTTTATTTTATAAAATGATGGCCTTGAGTGAAAAACAAAAAGCTACAGAACTTATTGAAATTATAGAAAAAGAATTATCATATTAATTTTATACAATGGAAGTACATCACCACTCTCAGCATCCAAAGAAATGGAAGGAATATGTAACAGAGTTTTTAATGTTATTCTTAGCCGTGAGTATGGGCTTTGTTGCTGAAAACTTAAGAGAGAAACATATTGAAAACGAAAGAGCAGAGGAATTAATTCAAGCTTTTATTATTGATGTCAAAGAAAATCAAAAACAATTAGACTCTGTTATTGTAAATAATCAAAGACTTTCAAATTATTTTGATTCACTAAGTATTCATTATGCTACCAGAAGCGAGACTATAGATTTAACTGAATTAGCAGGCACAATGGATTTTTGGATGTATCGTTTCATTAATAGAAAAACCATTTTTGAACAAATGAAAAGTTCTGGTGCTTTAAGGTATATACAAGATAAAAATATTTTAAAAGCCATTTTATTATATGAGGAACATGCTGGTCTTGCAGAAGCAAGATCAATGGAGTTAGAGACACAACAATATTTCGATGAATTTAGGCCTGAATTAAAAAAAATTCTCCCTCCTTCTTTTTATTTAATTAGAGGTACAATCCAAATCGAGTATAATAAATATGCATCCTTTGCAAATGAAGAGCTGCATCCTGGATTTCAAAAAAACTATAAGCTAACAGAAGCCGAATTGAAAAGTAATTTACAAAACACTAAATTAAGTATAGATCAAGTCAGAGAGTTATCCAGTATTTTTTATCATAGAGAAGAAAGGCTTGAAGTTAGTTTAGCCTCACAATTGGGTATCCGAAAAGAAGGAGAACAACTCCTTAAATTGTTAGAAGAAGAACATCATTAATGCAAAACTAATCTCTCTTCTTACCCCTGTGGTGTCTTCTCCACATGATGATAATGATTGCGAAAAGACCGAATAGTATTGGGAAAGTCATATGTTTGAATTGTACTACTAAGTTAAACTATTCTTCTCGAACTAGTACCGTTAATGGCTTTATTTTCATGAGATAAACCTTCTATTAAGACAACTCCTGGCTTCTTTCCTTTTTCAAAACTACCCAAGCTTTTATCCATTTGTAAAGCCTTTGCACCATTCAAAGTTGCCCAACCCAGTATTTCTTCTAAAGGAATATGAGGATTGTGTTGTTGAATTGTTTTAATCTCATCCAATACATTTAAACTCCAATTGCTTGCGTAACTATCTGTACCAATTACAATTGTTGCTTTTTGTGAACGGAGTAATTCAATAGGTGGCATCGTTTGTTCAATGTATTGATTCGCGTTGGCACAGATACACCAAAAACTATTGGGCA
>CAZXWT010000284.1:0-1869 GCA_964644475.1 uncultured Sediminibacterium sp.
CATACTGGTTTAATTCCTAAACTAGTGAAAGATGGTTTTAAAGGAAATATTTATTGTACACCTGCAACTAAAGCATTGACAGAAGTGTTGTTAGAAGACTCTGCCATGATTCAAAGAGACGATGCAAAGTATGGCAATAAGCGTAGAGCAAAACAAGGATTGCCGCCAATTGATCCTTTGTATGATATGGACGATGTGAATTTAGCCATACCAATGTTAGTGCCTATTGAATATAATAAGCCAACACAGATTACTCCAAGTGTTGAATTAATGTATACCGATGCTGGACATATTATTGGAAGTGCTGCAGTGAATTTAAAGATCAAAGAAAAAGACGAAGTAAAGACGCTGACATTTAGCGGTGATATAGGAAGATATAGAGATATGATTTTAAGATCTCCTGCAGAATTTCCTGCTGCAGATTTTATCATAATTGAGAGTACTTATGGTGATAAGTTGCACGATTTAATTCATACCACACCAGACGATTTATTAAAACATATAGAAGAAACCTGCGTGGGCAGAAAAGGTAATTTAATTATCCCTGCATTTAGTGTGGGTAGAACACAGGAGATTTTGTATGAACTAAATCAATTGTCTATTGAAAAAAGATTGCCACATATACCGGTCTATGTTGATAGTCCTTTGAGTATTGAAGCCACTGAAGTATTAAAAGCTTATCCTAAATATTTTAATAAGAAGATTCAGAAATTATTGGAGATAGACGAGGATCCATTTGATTTCGAAGGATTGAGGTATATTAAATCGGTGGAAGAGAGTAAGGCTTTGAATGAAGACTTGCATCCAAAAGTAATTATCTCTGCTTCAGGTATGGCAGACGCAGGTAGGGTGAAGCATCATATCAAAAACAATATAGATAATCCAAAGAATACTATTTTATTAGTAGGTTATTGTGAACCTCATTCATTGGGTGGCAGATTAATGGCTGGTCAGAAAGAAGTAAAGATATATAGTGAGTTCTATGAAGTAAGATGTCATGTAGCATCTATTAGAAGCATGAGTGCACACGGAGACTACGAAGATTTAATGCAATTCTTGGCTTGTCAAGCACCACATTTGGTAAAACAAATTTATGTAGTGCATGGTGAGGCAGAGGTACAAGATAAATTTGCCGAAAGATTATTAAAGAAAGGGTTCAAAGAAGTAATAGTGCCACAAATGCATGAAGAGTTTATCATGCAGTAATTAAAACAATGTCTGTGGTGTGAAAATGGCATAGTTGGTAGGCGCTGTTGGATCTTCTGCTTGCTGAAAATTCTTCGCAACCGTATGTGCTTTCATTTTTTCTGCAGGGAATTGATAAGAAGCAATTTCTTGAATTTGTTTCTCTGTCAAATGTTCGTTCACCCATGTATTGGCTCTCTCGTCGTCTAAGATAGTGGGCATTCTCTTTTTTACATTGTGAATCTTGCTCATCAAACTATTGGCTTCGGTAGTAATAATGCCAAAGCTGTTTTTGGTTTCTCCAGAACTATAATCGGTCCAAGTATTCCAAACCCCTGCGATATAAAATAAGGGTGTGTTTTCGATTTGAATGCAATGCGGATATTTTTGTTTCTCTATTTCTTGCCACTCAAAAAAATGAGAAGCTAGTACCAAACACCTATTGGTATGTATCACTGCTTGTGCCACTTTATTGCTAAAAATGCCTTCCGATTTAATATTTAAAGTGGTGTATTTTTTTCTAGACTCCACCAAGTCTTTTTGATTACGAGTCCAAGAAGGAATGAGTTCCCAATGCATTGGGCCTGGTCTCAATTGTCCTTCTTCTTTATAAATCACTGGCCAATTATTGTACGCAAAACCAGACTGCACAGGTATTTCAATTGGGTCAATCTCCAATGGAGT
>CAZXWT010000285.1:0-1855 GCA_964644475.1 uncultured Sediminibacterium sp.
TAATCTGAAATTGCTTGAGTGTCTGTAGCTAATTGTGTGGTTTGATTGACCACGCCAATTTTGTCTAAATGTGTTAGTGGATCGAACTGTGTAGAGTACCTGCCTTTAAATTGTTGTTCAAATGCTTCTAAATTGATTTTGCCAAGCATGTAATTGCCTAACACGATAGCTTCATCCATATCATTCAATACCAATGAAGGTGTATTTGATGCAGCATGTGAAAATGTTGCTCTAGTTTCTTCATGTTTTGGTTTTCCGTGAATAATAATAGAATAACCTTTTTTTGCAATTTGTTCGCTTCGGTTCCAAACTTTTTCAACAAAAGGACAAGTGGTGTTGTACTTTTGAATATCAATTCCTTTTGCTTTTATTTTCTCTTCAAGCTCTAAAGTGGTTCCAAATGCAGGGATGATCACAACGTCATCAGAATTCAATGTGTTCAATGGAATTAGTTCGTTTCCTAAAGTATCTTGTAAAAATTGCACGCCTCTTTTTGTTAGATCAGCATTCACTTGAGGATTATGAATCATTTCGCTTAACAAGTAAATTCTTTTTCCTTGATTTTCTTCAATGGTTTTGTATGCTATATTGATGGCATTCTCTACACCATAACAAAATCCAAAATGTCTTGCCAAATAAATTTTCAAGGGGCCAAAATCCAAAAGGGTTGGGCTAAAGTCTTTCTTTAGTTTGTCTTGTTCTTTGCGTTTTTGTTTAATGGCAGAGATCAAATTACTTCTATAGCCGGTAGGAACTTCAAAACTTTTCATTCAAATTGGATTTTGTCTATATCTAGCACAAAAGTACATAGTTTAAACTAACTTTGCGCCATGCATTATGTATCTGTTGAGTCGCTTACTAAAAGCTATGGAATCCACCCCTTGTTTAAAGGAATTAGTTTTAATATAAATGAGGGAGATAGAATTGCCTTAATTGCCAGAAATGGGATAGGTAAATCAACCCTTTTGAAAATTATGGCAGGTAAGGAGCATCCAGATTCAGGTACTTGTAGAATTCATAAAGATGTTCATTTGGTGATGTTTGAGCAAGACCCTCAATTTGATGAGTCTGCTACCATTTTGCAAAATCTATTCCAGCAAGATCATCCTGTCATGAAAGCTATTAGTCAATATGAATTGGCAATGGAAAGTGGTGACGAACAAGCTATTTCTGATGCGATTGTGGAAATGGAAGAACGTAGTGCATGGGATTTTGAATCCAAAGTGAATATCATTTTAACTCAGTTAAATATTCATCATCTACAACAACCAGTTTCTAAATTAAGCGGGGGCCAAAGAAAAAGAGTTTCCTTGGCAAAAACATTGATTCAAATTGGCTTTGACCCTAGACATATTTTATTGTTAATGGATGAGCCTACCAATCATCTGGATTTAAATATGATTGAATGGTTAGAGAATTTCTTATCTCAAGAAAAAGTGACTTTATTATTGGTGTCACACGATCGTTATTTCTTGGAATCTGTTACTGATGAAATCTGGGAATTAGAAAGAGAGAACTTGTATACTTATAAGGGAGACTACGAAAATTATTTGGAGAAAAAAGCGGCAAGAATTGAAGCTGAACAAGCAAGTATAGATAAGGCTAAGAATACTTTTAGAAAAGAACTAGAGTGGATGCGTAAGCAGCCCAAAGCTAGAACCACTAAAAGTAAAAGCAGACAGGATAATTTTTACGAAGTAGAAGCCAAGGCCAAACAAAAAATAGAAGAAGCCAACTTACAATTGGGTATGAAAATGTCTCGATTAGGTGGCAAGATTATTGAATTGAAGAAAGTGTATAAATCTTATGGAGATATTCAAGTTTTAAAAGGTTTTGATTATACATTTAGCAAAGG
>CAZXWT010000286.1:0-1818 GCA_964644475.1 uncultured Sediminibacterium sp.
TTTGGGAGGGTTTTATACCCAATGTGTTAAATGGCGAAGTGTATAAATACCATATTCATGGCTATAAAGGAGCTTTATTGGATAAGGGTGATCCATTTGCACATTATTGGGAATTAAGGCCATTGACTGCTTCAATCACATGGGATACGAAATATGAATGGAAGGATGCTAAATGGTTGGAGCAAAGGAAGACAAAGAATAGGACTGATCAACCTTATTCGGTATATGAAGTGCATTTGGCAAGTTGGATGCGTCCTGATAAAAACAATGAAGATTCTTATAATAGTTATAAGCAATTGATTGATTTATTGGTTCCTTATGTAAAAGAAATGGGGTTCACACATGTGGAATTTATGCCCGTAATGGAACATCCTTTTGATGGAAGTTGGGGCTATCAAGGCATTGGTTTTTTTGCTCCTACTTCACGTTTTGGTAATCCTCAAGATTTTGCAGCTTTGGTGGAAGCATTTCACGCGGCAGAAATTGGTGTTATTATAGATTGGGTGCCTTCTCATTTCCCTTATGATAGCCATGGCTTATTTATGTTTGACGGAGCCAACACTTATGAATATGCGGATATGCGAAAAGGGTATCACCCAGATTGGAATTCCTATATATTCAATTATAAAAGAGGAGAAGTCAAATCTTTTCTAATTAGTAGTGCAAGATTTTGGTGCGATCAATTTCATATAGATGGATTAAGAGTGGACGCAGTAAGTTCTATGTTAAAATTGGATTATAGTAGAAAAGATGGTGAGTGGGAGCCTAACGAATTTGGCGGCAATGGAAATTTGGAAGCCATCGCTTTTATCAAAGATTTAAATGAAACCTTATATAGAGATTTCCCTGCTATACAAACCATTGCTGAAGAAGCAACTGATTGGCCAGGGGTGAGCCAGCCCACTTTTATGGATGGTCTTGGGTTTGGTATGAAATGGATGATGGGTTGGATGCATGACACATTGGATTATTTTAAATTAGACCCCTTATATCGATCAGGAAGTCAGGACAAGTTTACTTTCTCTATGATGTATTATTATGACGAGCATTTTATGTTGCCTTTGAGTCATGATGAAGTAGTGCATGGAAAAAGTCCCATGTTATATAAAATGCCTGGAGATGAATGGCAGAAATTTGCCAATCTTAGATTGATGTATACTTATATGTATACTCATCCTGGAGCTAAATTATTATTCATGGGGAATGAGTTTGGAGCAACTCAAGAATGGGATTATCAATCAGAGTTACAATGGGACTTATTACAACATGTAAGTCATGGTGGTATGAAATTTTGTGTTCAACAACTAAATAATTTATACAAGAATAATCCTGCATTATACGAATTACAATACGATACTGCTGGTTTTGAATGGGTAGAGACCAATAAAAGACAGGAAGGGGTATTGGCTTTTAAGAGAAAAGGGAAAGATCCTAAGGACGAAATTTTGGTGGTATTTAATATGACCCCTGTGCCAAGACATGCTTACCCAATTCATGCTTATGGTAACAAAGAATGGAAAGAGATATTTAACAGTGATGATAAAGCATATTGGGGTGTTGGAGATTTATATAATAATAAAATTAAAATGGAGCCACAGGACGATAAAAATGAGTGGTTTAAATTATCATTAGAACTTCCTGCTTTGTCTGCTATAGTATTAAAATAAATCGAGGCCACCGTTTATGGGTGGCCTCGAAAATATCATTAGATTGAAAATAAAATGCTCTTAAATTTAATTAAGGGCTATTTAATTTAAAATAAACCACCTTTTCTCAAGCTAGTTTTTCCTTCACCAATTTTAAATCCATTGTGGTATA
>CAZXWT010000287.1:0-1802 GCA_964644475.1 uncultured Sediminibacterium sp.
TAAAAGAAACGAACGTCTTCTTTTAATGAGGAACCATATCCGCCTTCCTCTTTTGTTTTCCCATTTACTTGGAACTTGCCATTTAATCCTTGCATACCCATGCCAAATCCATAGCTAGGTTGACTCATTCCACCCCAGTACTCAATATGGTAACCACGTGGGAAATCTAATTTTTTATTGTCCAACCACCATGGCGTATACACGTGCATACCACCAACGCCATCTTCATTGTAACGTTTACGTCCCATTAAATTAGGAATCACACCACCCAATGCAGCACCAGTAGAATCGTGTAAGTAGTGACCTACAACACCAGAACTATTTGCTAAACCATTTGGATGTTTTTGTGATTTTGAATTCAATAATAAACGAGCAGTTTCACAAGTACTTGCACCTAAGATTACCACTTTCGCGTGCACTTGATATTCTTGCTTATCTGTTTTATTTACATAAGAAATACCTGTTGCTTTTCCTTCTCTGTCAGTCAATACTTCACGAGCCATTGCACCAGTAATCAAATCTACATTGCCAGTTAATACAGCAGGCTTTACTAAAACTGAAGAAGAAGAAAAGTCGCCATATACTTTACAAGAACGATTACATTGACCACAATAAAAACATGCACCACGTTCGTCATTGATCTTCTTTGTTAAGATAGATAAACGAGAAGGGATCACTGGGATATTAATTCCAGTAGCAGCTTTCTTGAACATCAATTCGTGCAAACGAGGTTTTGGAGGAGGCAAGAAGATACCATCTGGATCGTTCTCTAATCCTTCGTTTGTTCCGTATACACCAATCAAGCGATCAATTTTATCGTAATAAGGTTTTACATCTTCGTAACCAATTGGCCAGTCATCACCTAAGCCATCAATACTTCTTCTTTTAAAATCTTTTGGTCCAAAACGCAATGAGATACGTCCCCAGTGATTGGTACGTCCACCCACCATTCTAGCTCTCCACCAATCAAAATGATCAGAGCCCTTTGTTTGTGTGTAAGGCTCTCCGTCAATTTCCCAACCCCAATAACATCCATCAAATTCTCCGAATGGACGAAACTTTGAACTCGCACCACGACGTGGAGAATCCCAAGGGTTTTTTAATTGAGCAGAATTTTTTGCTGGATCATAATCTGGACCTGCTTCTAACAAGCAAACTTTTAATCCTGCTTTTGCTAATACATAGGCTGCCATACCTCCGCCGGCACCTGAACCTACAATAACTGCGTCGTATTTTTTAGGCGCTTGTTTAACTTGAAAATCTGACATAAGGCAATCGTTTTCTCGTGATGATTTTAAAGAATGAATTTAGTGAAAATATCGATTCAATAAAACAAAAGAGCCAGTCAATTTATGACTGGCTCTGGATTATATAGTAGGGTACGAATCTACTAGCTGCATCCCATTGATGTTCCGCAGTTCAAACACTTATAACAAGTACCGCTTCTGATAGTGATGTGGCCGCAAGTGCTACAAGCTGGCGCATCGCTTTGCATGCTCTTTGCAGCAGCAGTTACATTGTCCATTGTACCACCCTCATTTACTGCAGCAGCAACATTTGCTTTTGCCGCAGGAGCAGGTGCAGCAGCAGGCGCTGTTACGCGAATGCTACTCAACTCAGGCTTTCCCACAAGGGTAATATCTCCCTCCTCTCCTAAGTTTTCTACTGTAGGTTTATCCAACACATGAACTAAATCTGTTCTGCCTAAATATTCATACGCTAATGAGCGGAAGATAAAGTCAACGATTGAAGTGGTTGTTTTAATATTTGGATGATCTACCATACCTGATGGTTCAAATTTG
>CAZXWT010000288.1:0-1800 GCA_964644475.1 uncultured Sediminibacterium sp.
GCATTAAAATGTTCTACTCTTGTTAAATACACCATTGGTTCGGGTAATTTTTGCAAAGATATAAATTTGATGGAACTTTACCCTATGAGAATCATTATTAGTGCTGCTACACATGGTGAATGGATGCCCAGTTTTCAAAAAATCAATCCTGCTTTTGTAAAACCAAACAAAAGATTCTCTGTGGGTTTTCATGAATCTGGTGTGGGCCTTTTAGCTTCCAGCGTTTCATTGATGAAAATGTTTGTTCAGGAAACTCCAAGTTTAATAATACAAGTAGGTGTTGCAGGAAGTTTTGATAAAAAGATTCCTTTAGGAAAAGTATTCGCCATCAAAGACGATTTTGCTGGAGATATTGGTGTGTATGAGAAGAAAGTATGGAAAGATTTATTTGATTTAAAATTAGATGGACCTAATGATCACCCTTACGAAAAGAAATCATTACCAAATCCATTTTTGAATCAATTCAACTTATTGAAACTGCCTACCAAAAAAGCAGTGACAGTAAATACTATTTCTACTAATAAAGCAGCCATTGATTTATTGAGTGGAAGATATAAAGCATCACTAGAATCGATGGAAGGTGCTGCACTACATTATATGGGTAGAGATTTGCATATTCCATTTATTCAAATTCGTGCTGTAAGTAATTATGTGGGCGAAAGAAATAAAGCCAATTGGAAAATGCGTGATGCAATTTATAATTTAAACGAAACCTTATTGCAATACTTAGATGCATTGCATAAAATAGCTTAAGATGCCAACCATAGATATTGGATTTTCCCCCTGTCCCAATGATACATTTATTTTTGACGCTTTAGTGAATCAAAAAATAGATACCAAAGGTTATACTTTTAATATCCATTTGGAAGATGTACAAACTTTAAATGAATGGGCTATTGCAGGTAAATTACCTTATTCTAAAATTAGTTATGGTGTTTGGCCTTTGTTAAAAAACAATTATCAATTATTAAAAAGTGGAGGCGCACTAGGAAAAGGGGTTGGACCTTTGTTAATATATAAAAATCAACAACCCACGGTTGAAACTATGCAAGTAGCCATCCCCGGCATTAACACTACTGCACATTTATTATTTAGCTTGGCTTTCCCAGAAGTAACCAATAAAAAGTTTTTAGTGTTCAATGAAATTGAAGAAGCAGTAGTTTCAGGTAAAGTAGATGCAGGAGTAATTATTCATGAGAACCGATTTACTTATGCTCAAAAAGGCTTGAGCAAATGGATGGACCTTGGAAATTTTTTTGAAGAAAAGTTCAACGCCCCTATTCCATTAGGAGGCATCATCGCAAATAATCAAAGAGATCCTGAAGAAATTGCTACCATCGATGCTTTGATCAAAGAAAGTGTTGAATTTGCTTTTAAAAATAGTTACGATATACTTCCTGAATTTGTAAAAGCACATTCGCAAGAAATGTCAGAAACAGTAATGCGTCAACATATTGATTTATATGTGAATGATTTTAGTATAGATATGGGTACCCAAGGTAAAACTGCTATTGATGCTTTAGAAAAAGTTTATGCATCTTTCAATGCTTCTGCATAAGCTTTTAATACTCTTTCCCTTGCTACTTCATGCACTACAATTGGTTTAGGATATTCCAAGCTATCCAATTCTGGCACCCAATGACGAATATATTTTAATTCTTTATCAAACTTCTCTGTTTGCAATCTTGGATTAAAAACTCTAAAATAAGGTGCAGCGTCACATCCACTTCCACTCGCCCATTGCCATCCACCATTATTAGCTGCCAAATCAAAATCCAATAATTTTTGAGCAAAATAAGC
>CAZXWT010000289.1:0-1799 GCA_964644475.1 uncultured Sediminibacterium sp.
GTAAACTTCTGTCTAGAAGATTGTTGATCAGGATTGATTTTTGGGTTAGAAGATTCATACACAGGATAACCTCTTTGTGCAATGATATCATAACCCAACAATGCAAACTGATTACTTAAACCTGCGTCACCCACTTGGAATCTTTCAAAAGGAGAGATACCTATCGATTCATTGTATCTACCTAAGAAACCAAATTTAGCAGCAAACTTCATCACAAATTGTTTGTTACGTTCTTCGCCTGCTGGCTTACCTAATGGCACATACCATTCACCATTAAATCTCCATTTATGGTATTCTAATAATTCATAAGGATTGGCCTTTTTAGCAAAATTAGGATCGAAAGAAGACCATGGTGGAGTCAATTGAGCACTTAATAAGAAAGTAGAACCTGTTCTTGGGAACAAAGGTTGATCGATCGATGTTCTTTGTAATGCCAATCTAAGATTCAAGTTGTTTACATTACCGTTACTAAAATTAGGTAAGTTATAAGGATCAATTGCGTAGTTCTTTAAAGTATATCTAGTAAAGTTTAAACCAGTACTAAAAGAGAAATAGTCATCAGGCCATGTTAACTGTCTTGCAAAAGTTAATGTTGCACCTGTTGTAGAAATATATCTTTGATCGGCAGCATTAGGATTATATAAACCAGTCAATAAATCATAAGATTGACCATATTTAGTATTATACACACTAAATGTCAATGAGTTTCTTTTAATACCCCCAAACCAAGGTTCAGTGAAAGTGAAGTTATAAGATCTAAATGCCTTACCATTACTTTGAACACGTACACTTAATTTTTGACCATCACCCATTGGCAATGGATCCCAAGCTTTTTTATTAAATAAATTCTTAGAAGAGAAGTTATTAAATGTCACACCCAATGTACCTGTCAAACCAATATATCCACCCCAACCAGCACTTAACTCTAACTGATCGCTAGATTTTTCTTCAACGCCGTAATTAATATCCACCGTACCATCTTCCGCATTTGGAATAGGTTCCATTTTAATTTTCTCTTGGTCAAAATAATTCAACTGAGCAATTTCACGTTGAGAACGAATTAATAAACTACGGCTAAATTTATCACCAGGGATAGTTCTAATTTCTCTACGAACTACAAAGTCTTTTGTTTTGTCGTTACCAGCAATACGAATGGTTTTAATGGTAGCTTGAGGACCTTCCATTACCCTAATTTCGAAATCGATGGTGTCATTATATACAGCAGTTTCGATAGGATCAATTCTGAAAAATAAATAACCATCATCTTGGTATAAGCCACTCACGTCACCACCTTCTGCAGTAGGAGTTTTACCTAGTTTATTAAAAAGAATTTCTCTATTATAAATATCTCCTTTCTTAATATTCAAAATACTAGTCAATAAAGAATCAGAATATTTAGTATTTCCTCTCCAAGTTAAATTACCGAAATAATATTTCTTACCTTCTTTCATTTGCATGTCAATATTCAAATTGCCTGCAGCGTTATGGTAAACTGTATCTTTTTCTATAACAGCATCTCTAAATCCAAGCGAGTTATAATAATTCAATAAATTATCTTTTGCTTCGTCGTATTTTTTAGGATTATACTTAGCACCTGATAACTTGATACGTAAATAAGGATTTAATATTTTTCTTGTTTTAGTGAAAGTTAAATAGCCTTTCTCTTGCATATACTGATCAAAAGTATAATGCGTTGGTTGAACAATCACTGGCTTGTCATTCATAGGATACAAAGTCATTCTAGACTTTTCATGAATCTCTTTTAAACTTTTCTTAAGCTTGGTTTCATCAATTTTATT
>CAZXWT010000290.1:0-1789 GCA_964644475.1 uncultured Sediminibacterium sp.
TGCTTAATCATGCCACTAAATTATAATTTTAACATTATATTCTATAATTTTTTCTAAAGTGGTTACAATTTGCTATTTTGTACTACAATTCAATTTAAAAACAATTAATTATGAGCAAATTTTTAAGACATTTTGGTCTTTTTTGCATGGCTACCTTAGTAGCTTTCAATGCAAGTGCCCAAACTGCTGGTACCGTAAAAGGTACTGTTAAAAATTCAACTAATGGGGAAACTTTAACCGCTGTAACTGTATCTTTAAAAGGTACAAGCAATGGTACATACACTAGCGATAAAGGTACATTTACCTTACCTGTGTCTGTAAAACCTCCATTTACATTGGTATTTTCTTCAGTAGGCTTCGAAAGTAAAGAAGTTAACGTAACAGATTTATCTAATATATCTGTAAGCTTAAAGCCAAGTTTTGTATTAGGTTCTGAGGTAGTAGTTGCTGCTTCAAGAGTTTCTGAGAGAATTTTAGAATCTCCAGTAACCATTGAGAGAATCAACACTAATGCTATCAAATCAGCACCAGCTACAAACTATTATGACATCTTAGCGAACTTAAAAGGAGTGGATATCACTACTGCAAGTTTAAGCTTTAAGAGTATCTCTACAAGAGGTTTTAATGGTTCTGGTAACACTCGTTTAAATCAATTGATTGACGGTATGGATAACCAAGCTCCAGGTTTAAACTTCTCTGTAGGTAGCGTTATCGGTTTAACAGAATTAGATGTTGACAATATCGAATTATTGCCAGGTGCATCTTCTGCATTATATGGTGCAGGTGGTATGAACGGTACCGTATTGATTAATTCAAAAAATCCATTTAAATACCAAGGTTTAAGTTTCCAAATCAAACAAGGTATTAAAGATGTAGATAATTACCAACGTCCTCAATCTGCATATAAGGACTATGCTGTAAGATTTGCTCAAAAAGTAGGAAATCGTTGGGCATATAAAGTAGGTATGCAGTACATGGAAGCACAAGACTGGTTAGCTAACAATACTCAAAACTATTCTAGAACTACAGGTACTCAAAATGGTCAAACTATTGGTGGTACAAGATATCATGATCCAAACTATGATGGTGTGAACGTTTATGGTGATGAAACAACATCAACTTTATCAGGTGTGTATGATGGTGTGAAGGCAGGTATTATTGGTACTTTAACTTCAGCTTACACTCCAGTGTATGGTGCAGCTGCTGGTGCTTATGCAACAGGTGCATACAATCAATTATATGGTGCAACTGCATTATTTAGTTCATTGTCAAAATATGCTGCTTTCTTAGGTTCTCAAAATGCTGCATTAGCTCCTTATGCTCCATTCTTATATGGTAATGCAAAGGGTTACTTTACAGGTGTTAATGTAAGTAGAACCGGTTATAATGAAATTGATGTAATTGACCCTGTTACTAAGAACGTAAAAGTTACTGGTGCGGTTCATTATAAAATTAATGATGATATTGAAGCTTCTTTAAGTGGATACACTGGTCAAGGTAATACTGTATACACAGGTAGTGATCGTTATTCTTTGAAGGACTTAAAGATGAGTCAATTCAAATTTGAATTAAAATCTAAAGATTGGTTCATTAGAGCTTATGCAACTTTAGAAAATTCTGGTAATTCATTCAACTCTACCATCGCTTCTCGTTATTTTAACGAAGCATGGAAAGCAAGTACTACTTGGTACCCAACTTATGCTGGTGCTTATGTAGCTGCAAGAGATGCTGGTATGGATATTTTAGCTGCACATGCTGCTGCTAGAACAACTGCAGATGCAGGTCGTCC
>CAZXWT010000291.1:0-1773 GCA_964644475.1 uncultured Sediminibacterium sp.
GCTTGTCCAATAAATTGGATTAAAATTCTCATGGCCAATATGGCGTCTATCACTTCTTTTAATCTAAATAATAAACTAAATACAAAAGCAATACCACCTAATACTAAAAGAGATCTATGCGGGAAATTTAAGGTAGGATGTAGTTCAGCAAAATAACTGAAGAAAGATTTGTCTTTTGCAGCGGCATATGGTATTCTACTATAACCGAGTGTTGCGGCAAATAATGAAGCAAATGCCACTAGTAAAATTAGTATAGTCACAATAGATCCTGCATTGGTGCCATACAAAGCTTGTATATATGCGCTCACCACATATTTACTTTGCACAATCGTTTCAAAAGGAAGCACACTAGCAACACTAATGTTCATTGCTAAATAAAGTATAGCAATACCAGTGATAGAGATAAACATGCTTCTTGGAATATTCTTACTCGGATTTTTTATTTCGCCACCCAAATGACAAACATTATAGTATCCTAAATAACTATAAATAGTTTTTACACTGGCGAATCCAAGTGCTGCAGCAAATCCATGCTTCATCTCAAAACCATCATTGATATGTTGAATAGGCGCTAAGAAATTACCATGAAAAATGCCGCCAAAAATAATCCACAACATAGTTGTCAGAACGCCAACCCATAAGAACACAGATATTTTACCAATAGATTCAATTTTTCTATACAATAAACTAATTACTAAAATTACCACAGCGCCGCTCACAGCTTTTTCTTGCCATACAGAGAAATGGAAAAAATAATTAGCGTATTGAGAAAAACCAATTGCTGCAGAAGCAATCACCAATGGAGCCTGTATCATGGTTTGCCAAACAAATAAAAAGCTCATTAATTTACCCCATTTCTCCCCATAACCTTCTTTTAAAAAATGGAAACTTCCACCTGCTTTGGGAAGTGCAGCACCTAATTGACTCCAAACCATTGCATCTAAATAAGACAAAACAGCACCCGCCATCCAAGCATACAAAAAGTAGGGGCCACCCATAATTTGAGCAACCACGCTTAGCACGACAAAAGGACCAATGCCTACCATGTCGATCATATTAATGGCAGTTGCATGTAAAAGACTTAATTTGCGCTCTAGTTTGACATTCATGCTATATCTAGTATATTTAGTGAATAGTACAACAAGATAATACAATTAGTAAAAAGATGGACGCGAATTTTAAAACAGTCAATTGGGCAAATAGCGCAAGTATATACGAAGTGAATATTAGGCAATATACTGAAGAAGGTACATTTAAAGCTTTTGAGCAACATATTCCCAGGTTGAAAGATATGGGAATTGATATTTTATGGTTAATGCCCATCACGCCAATTAGTCAAGAAGGTAAAAAGGGAAGTTTAGGAAGTTATTATGCTTGTAGTAGTTACACTAAAATAAATCCAGAATTTGGAAATGAGAAAGATTTATTGTCTTTAATTCATACTGCACATTCATTGGATATGAAAGTGATCATAGATTGGGTGGCTAATCATACTGGAAGACATCATGAATGGATGCAACATCATCCAGAATGGTTTTCTCAAGATATGGAAGGCAACTTTACAGAAAGAAATGGTTGGGAGGATGTAGTAGATTTAAATTTCAATAACAAGGCTATGCGTGAGGCTTTACAAAATGCTATGCATTATTGGGTAAACACTTTCGATATAGATGGTTTTAGATGTGATATGGCTCATTTGGTTCCACTAGATTTTTGGAAAGAAGTAAGACAATCTTTTCAAACATCTAAGCCTTTATTTTGGCTGGCAGAATG
>CAZXWT010000292.1:0-1762 GCA_964644475.1 uncultured Sediminibacterium sp.
TTATATTCACCCCTGCCCTAGTATTAGTCATTGGTGGTGAAGAAGAGATATAAGGTGTGGCTTTTCTTTGATCAAAGTAGAACTTTAAATTAATCTTACTATTCAATACATAATCTACAGATGGTTGTAAGGTCAATTCTCTTTGACCACCTGTACCATAAGCATTTGTTTGATCTAATCTACTATTACTATTAAACACATCTCTTAATGAAATATCTAATCTAAATGTTAGATCATTAGCCAATTGGTTATTATTCATGCCGGGAATAGTGAATGGCAATTTAAGTCCTCGCTTTCTATAGCTTGTTCCAAATACCCATTCTGTACTATTGTTCTCACTTAATTGATAATCCACCAAACTCAATGCCAACATTCTACTCTTCTTGTATTCAAATCTTACAGACCACTGAGTCAATGTCGTTAAATTTAAGCCAATCAATGGCTCCATTCTTTCTGCAATAGTAATATTCGGAATTAAGAAATATGGCATATAATTACCACTAACAGTATCTAAGAAAGTTGGAACTGACCTTCCGTTTCTGTTTTCAGCTGCATACAATAATGAACTCTGGAAGCTATTCATAGATAATGTACTATTGTATCCATGTGATAAAGTGATATTACTAAACAACTCTGATAAGAAAGGTACTTTCGATAATCCATTATATAATAAAGACCAGTTTGGCTTAGGCAACATTCCGCTAAAAGGATTCGATCTAATATTGGTATTAGACTGATTCAATAAATTTACTTTTTTAGGGTCTTGTCCTGTATAAGCTGCTATAAAAGAGGGTATTAAAACATCCTGCGCATAACGGCCATAGCCTTTTGCATAATTACCTTCATTGGTAGGTAAACCATTGGATGCTGCTACTCTATTAGAAATAATCGTTCTGTAATTCTGGAAAGCCTTAAACTGATCTGAGATGACATTGGGATCATGTTTGTCAAAGAAAGTATTTAATGCGATATAACTAATATTAAATCCACCTGCAGACAATGGATTAGAGTGCACCCTAGGCCCATCAAAATTAAAACTTGTATCCTTGAATAATTCAGAATATTCTTTAGTAAATGTTTTATCCAATCTAACATCAATCATCATAGATCGAATAGGCTCAATGAGTAATCTTGCAGATAATTTTTGATCAAAACCCTGTCTAAACATCATATTAAATGCTGGATCCCTTGATAAATACCTTTTCTTTTCTTGTTGATTCAACCATGCCGAATCTGGCTGATAACCAATAGTGTATTCAATACCTGGCGCAAAACCATTCCAACCCTTATCTACAAATTGAACACCATTCATATAGCCAGGCAATCTACTATTATAGTTTTCTGTATAATCTAAAGAACCGGTTTGTACCATGGTTAACAAAGACACCAATGATTTCACTGGACCTGGTACATTGTATAATTGATTGGCCTTTAAAACTCTTTGCGCAATTCTCTCCTGTCTTCTTGACTCTTTCCATTTCTTTAAAGCTTCCGCTCTCTCTTTACCAGTTTTATTTCCAAGTGCCTCTTCTTTCGTAATTAGAATTTTAGTGCTGATTGGATTGCTTGGTGGAGAAGCATATCTGTTATCAGACAATGCCGATTTTATGAACTTAGATTTTTTATAAAAGTTGATGAAATTAAACTGCGCATTCAATTGTTGTGAGAAAGTATTTTCAATAGTATTACCCATACCCGTTGCTAATCTACTTGCACCCACCCAATTATAATTAGTAGTGATATTATAGCTAGATAAAATCCA
>CAZXWT010000293.1:0-1751 GCA_964644475.1 uncultured Sediminibacterium sp.
GATAAAGTGTTTGAAATATTTAAAACATATGGATCAGTTCCATTAATGCTTTTAGTATATAAAATTCTTCTTTGATCTGGTGTGTAACTATCTAAAATATTAAATGCACCGTACCAATTGAATTTTAATTTTTGAGTGATACTATGTTCACCATTTAATTGATTAGTGAAGAAAACATTTTGACCAAATACAAATTCATTACCCTTTACTAAATCTTGTCTATCATATACTGTACCTGCTCTTTGAGTATACGCATTAGATGTTTTAACATTGACAATTGCTTTGTAACTAATTTTGTTTAATGGATTTAAGAACATAGAAACGCCAGCAATAGCGCCCATATTAATATCATTAATATATTTATTGTCTTTTAATTCTAAATAAGGCGTTAATCCATTATTTGTTAACTGGTTTTGATTATTGATATTATCTTGAAAACGATATGCGTTAGCATAGTTTATACCAATTAAACCACCAATTTTCTTACCAAACAATGTACCTGCAAATCCACCATTCATTTGTAAACTCATATTAGGCTTAGCAGTTGTCATTACCGGAGCCCAATGATTTGCCATAGTCTTTCCTAATGCAGTTTTAGAAGCTATAGATGAAGTGTCGAAATTTGATTTTGTAGTATAGCCGGCTGGTAAAGATCTTGTTCCATCATCAATACCATACCAATCAGTCTTACCGCCTTTATCTTTAAAAAAGTCTTTTCCAGTTACCATGCTATTTGCACTAGTTCCTAATTGAATATTGAAAAAGTTTTTAGTAGGTACATCTTTCGTATTTACTTGAATCAATCCTCCCGCCCACTCACCAGGCAATTCAGGAACAAAAGCTTTATTAATTATGATATTATCGATAATTTGAGAAGGAAATAAATCGAAAGAGAATGTTTTACGATCAGGCTCTGTACTTGTAAGTAAAATACCATTCAACATTGCTTGGTTATATCTATCTGCCAAACCTCTTACAATAATGTATTTACCTTCTTGGATAGAAGCGCCAGGTGTTCTTTTTAAAATTTCTGCAGTATTTCTATCTGGACTTCTTTTTATTGATTCTGCAGATATTACAGAAGAAACAGTATTGGCATTTCTTTGATATGCAATCAATGCATTATCTGTAGCACCTTTATTGGTACCCCTGTTGGCTGTTACAACAACATCAGTTAATTTTTTACCTGTCTCATCTAAAACAATGTCTGAAGTAAGTTCTTCACCAGCAGCTGTTGCCTTAACGATTACAGACTTTTCTTTATATCCCACATAATTAAATACTAAAGTGTACTCTTTGTTCACATCAATATTGAAACTATATCTACCTTCAACATCTGACTTAGTTGTTTGTGTTTTATCAGCCTTTAAACTTACAGTTACTGCAATTAAAGATTCGTTTTTATTATTGGTAACTTTACCAGAAACCTTTGCCTTTTGAGCATTTGAAATAAATGCAGAGAAAATAATAAGTATAACTAATGATATCCTTTTCACGGTATATTTTTATTTGTATGCAAATATTAGACTCTAATGTTACCTAATTGTTAACTCAGTATGAACTTAATGTTATCATAAGAAAAAAATTTTAAAAAAGATTTTAAGTTGTTGATATTCAATAATATACAAAAACAAAAAGACACCTTTTGGGGTGTCTTTTTCTAAAGTTTTGAGATGACAATATTAATCCAAATGGTATACTTTATGTAGATCCTTGGTGCAGGTAAAAGTGACCCCTAAATCGTGAATAAT
>CAZXWT010000294.1:0-1735 GCA_964644475.1 uncultured Sediminibacterium sp.
AAAGAAGCAGGACCTGAAATGGCTCAGACAATTGATTTATTAAAAGATAGACCAAAAGATTTTTTAGTAGTGAGTGGTGATGATGAGATTGTGATGGCGCAGATTGCATGTGGAATGGATGGTGTAATTAGTGTTGCAGCCAATGCCTTTCCAAAACCATTTAGTGATATGGTTCGTTATAGTATGGCTGGAGATTTTAGCATGGCTAAAAGATTAAACGATTTAATGGTTGAAGGCTATAGTTATATGTACGAAGAAAACAATCCAGCTGGTATTAAAGCTTATTTAGCAGAACAAGGTGTTATTGAAAACGTTTTGCGTTTACCATTGGTACCTGCAACTGAAGGTTTACAAGCTAAGATTAAAAAATACTTACAAAAATTCGCTGATTAGAAGCGGGGACTCTTTTAGTTTAACTTCTGTTTGATAGCTTGTAATTTCATCAAAGCCTCTACTGGTGTTAGGTTATTGATGTCAATACTATCTAATTCTTTACGTATAGATTCAAATGTTTCTGTGTGTGCATCAAAGATGGATAATTGAAATTTTGATTCTTGTGTGGCAGCTGTTGGAGTGGCTAATTTTTGAGAACCTTTATTCTTTAATTCCATCTCTTGTAAAATAGCATTTGCTCTAGTCACTAAATTATTGGGCATGCCTGCCATTTTAGCTACATGTATACCAAAGCTATGAGTGCTACCACCTTTAGTTAATTTTCTTAAGAAAATAATTTTATTGCCTACTTCTTTATGACTAACATGGTAATTGTGCACGTTATTTAATTGCGCTTCCAAATCATTTAATTCATGATAATGGGTGGCGAATAATGTCTTAGGTTTTTGTATAGATTGATTTAAGTATTCTACAATGCTCCATGCAATACTAATACCATCATATGTAGAAGTGCCTCTTCCAATTTCATCTAATAGTATTAAACTTCTTTCACTGATATTATTTAGAATACTAGCTGTTTCAATCATTTCTACCATAAAAGTAGATTCGCCTGCACTTAGATTATCATTCGCACCAACTCTGGTGAAAATCTTATCAGTTAAAGGAATAGATGCAGTAGTGGCTGGAACATAAGATCCCATATGTGCCATTAATGTAATTAGGGCTGTTTGTCTTAATACTGCACTTTTACCACTCATATTGGGACCAGTCAAAATAATAATTTGTTGCTGATTTGGATCAAGCATTAAATCATTCGAAATATAAGGTTGATCTAATGGAAGGCTTTGTTCAATAACAGGATGTCTTCCGTCTTTGATATCCAAAATCAAGTCTTCTGCAATTACGGGTTTGCAATATTTAAATTCAATAGCAATATGAGCAAAACAAATTAAGCAATCAATGATCGCTATTAATTGTCCATTTTGTTGAATGGCGTTCAGCGATAATAAAACCTCGTCTAATAAAGTTTGATATAATTGTTGCTCCAGTACTAATATTTTATCTTCAGCACCTAAAATCTTTTCTTCATATACTTTTAACTCTGGAGTAATATATCTTTCTGCAGTCGTTAAAGTTTGTTTTCTAATCCAATCTGAAGGCACTTTGTCTTTATGTGCATGTGTGACTTCTAAATAATATCCATATACATTATTGTAACCAATTTTTAAAGAGCTAATACCTGTATTGAGCGCTTCTTTATTTTGTAATTGCGCCAAGTATTCCTTACCTCCACTGGATATATTTCTTAATTCATCTAATTCTGCATGAATACCATCTCTAA
>CAZXWT010000295.1:0-1733 GCA_964644475.1 uncultured Sediminibacterium sp.
GTTTCATTAACACCATATGCAAATATGGGCTTATCATCCACGCTAATATTGGCTTCATAATTAGTAGTGAACTGTGGCTTCAACAAAGGATTACCTATTTCATAAGTATATGGATCAATATATCTTGCAAATGGATTTAAGAAATCATAACTAGGCCTACTAATGGTTTTTCTATAGACTAAATAACCACGCATCTCATAGCCCATGATAGTAATAATCTTTCTACTTAAATATACATAAGGGAATGCGTCTGTTCTATTGACAGAGAAATTGGTGTCTTTGGGAATATACTGGCGACCTTCCATAATGGTTTGCTCCACCCTTGACCCTAATTTTAAAATTACAGCACCCCATGTTTTAGAAGCTTGCAAATAGCCAGCATTCACTTGTTCTTTAAAACTATAATTACTTGTTCTAAAGAAATCTGGATAAGTAATACCAGCAATGGTCTTGGTATATTTTGCATGGTTGTCAAATTGCAAAACAGAAGTTTTAATTCCAGTTTCCCAATTAAATCCTTTCCATTTCTTTTTAAGATCTGTTTGAGCAATAAAACTAGTCCTATAATTTCCAAAATCTCCAGCTCCACTAGAACCAATATTGGCGCCTATTTGATTCGAATAATTTTGATGTGTAGCAGCTTCAGAATAATTCACTGAAATGTCTGTCACCCATTCACCACTTAATGTATCTAATTTATATTTAGATCTAAAAGATTGATTGATATTATAATTATTGCCTTTGTTATTTATGCTAGATTCATTGAGCACTGGCAAGCTATATTCAAGATTATTAACTAGTCCTGCATTATTCTTTGTTCGATTATCAAAAACATTATTGCTAATTCTTCCATCATAATTCAATTCCCATTTTTCTTTCCAATTTTTACCAATTCCATAACCTACATAAAAAGAGTTACTTGGATTTTGAGTGCGGGCTTTTTGAATGATCACCGAATTTTCACTTAGAAATCGATTGGTATTATTAATGCTATACCCATTGTTATTATTGAACTGTGTATTTAAATAAGCATTGTATTTGTCGTTGGTATTATTCAAATTCACTCCTGCAAATTGATTGCCATATTGCCCTTGATTAAATCCTGTATTTACCGAGCCATTTAATCCAAGTTTCACTCCTTTCTTTAAAACAATATTTACCACCCCTCCACCGCCTGAAGCATCATATTTTGCAGAAGGGGTCCTAATTAATTCAATTTTTTGAATCACATTGGGTGGCAAGCTTTTTAATAAAGTAGATAAATCAGAAGGGCTCATCTTCAAATCCCTTCCGTTGATTTGAACACCAGCTGGGGATAATCCATTCAAATAGATATTGCCATCAGAATCTATAAATATACCTGGCGTCTTTTCAATGGTTTCCATTGCATTGGTTGAACCTGCTGCTAATGGTTCTGGATCTACCACCGACTTATCATCTTCCTGCTTTACTAATGCCTTAGAAGAAGTGACTACTACTTGATTTAGTTGTGTGGGATCTTCTAATAATTTAATCGTAATAACAGTGCTATTCTCTAATGCAATTGTTTTGTTATACTTTTTATAACCAAGTGCAGTTGCTTGGATAGAATAATTTTTGTTGGCCGCAATTACTATATTGGCCATTCCATTTGAATCTGCAACAAGACTGAATTGCTTTGTAGAATCTAAAACAGACTTGATTTTGATAGTGGCAAATGGAATGCTATTGTTTTTAACATCCATTACCTTAAA
>CAZXWT010000296.1:0-1728 GCA_964644475.1 uncultured Sediminibacterium sp.
AATAGAAATGTTGAATTCCTTTTCGAACTCCATAATTAATTCAACAGTGTCTAATGAATCAGCTCCCAAATCATTTGTGAATGATGCTTCGTTAGTAACTTCTGCTTCATCAACGCCTAATTTGTCAACGATGATTTTCTTAACTCTTGATGCGATGTCTGACATTGTAAATAGTTTTTGTTTACGGCGCAAAAATATACTTTTTGTTAAAAAAGACATATTTTATTTGCTTTTTTGTTTGCACAATTATGCACAATGGTAAAATTAACGCCAAATATGCCCAATTAGGGTTTAAAACTAACAAATAGCAGCAATTTTTCTGGACTTTCTTACTTTAAAAAGCCCCTAATTTCATGTTGTGATTCTATAGAAATTGGCTCTTTGGGGATAATAAAAAAGGATTTTGGCCCAAAATAAAAGTGAAAAAATAAAGGGCTTTCAAAATAATGTTGCACCTCCGACCAATTCCAAGCCGCTTCCCCATGTTCACAAACTAAATTAGCCCCCTGATGATTAAAACTAAATTGCCAGTCATACTTAAACAATTGTGTTTTTTTATAAAACCACCAAGGTAAAATGTACCAGAACAATAACATTAATACAATCCACAAAACAGAGCCTAAAAGAAACAATTCTGGCCTGATCTTTTTATAATATAATAATATGGCAGTGGTTATCGCATATATATTCACAATCACCATTAAGGTCTTGATCTCTGATTGTTTAATAAAATGATACCTCAAAGCCTGTAATACGGATGATTTTTGAAAATGTAAAGTAACTGCCATGAAGCTTGATTTATAAAGATTGCATCAAAGATAAGTAGCGCAAACGTTTTCGATTCAAGTTATTTAAAATAAAATCAATTTCAATTCATCAATTAAAGTCTCAAAATAACAAAATGACTATATTTAGAGAACGCATTGCCTAACCAAAATGAAACAACTATGTCTTTTAAACCCAAGTTGAGTTTTACTCAAATCATCAACATGAATGTTGGTTTCTTAGGGATTCAATATAGTTTCGGATTACAACAATCTGCAGTCAACCCCATCTATGATATGTTGGGTGCAAGTCCCGATCAAATTCCTTTAATGAATTTAGCAGGACCCATGACTGGTTTATTAATTCAACCCATCATTGGAGCAATGAGTGACAAAACTTGGTCACCAAGATTTGGAAGAAGAAAACCTTACTTTATGATTGGCGCCATCATGTGCAGCCTTTGTTTATTTTTATATCCTTTCAGTAGTGCATTATGGATGGCCGTTGGTTTATTATGGATATTAGACGCGGCTAATAATACCGCAATGGAACCATATCGCGCATTTATTGCAGACAAATTACCTCAAGAACAACATGCTGCAGGATTTTTAACACAAAGTTTTTTTACTGGATTAGGTATTACACTTGCTAATCTTTCTTTGTTTGTTTTTCAGAAAAAAATTACTGGACACTATGGTAGCTTGCCATATTGGGTATATGCTAGTTTCTTTTTAGGCACTATATGTTCTATTGCATCTGTTACTTGGTCTGTCATAAAAACTCCAGAAATTCCTCCTACTACAGAAGAATTAGAAAAACTAAAAAGTGAGCCTTTGAAAATCTGGACGCCTTTTATTGAAATCGCATCAGCTATTAAAGATATGCCTAAGGTAATGTGGCAATTAGGATTAGTATATATGTTTCAATGGTATGCACTATTCTGTTATTGGCAAAACGCTTCAA
>CAZXWT010000297.1:0-1724 GCA_964644475.1 uncultured Sediminibacterium sp.
ACCTGCTTTAAACCACTCAATTTGTTGTTGGTTATAAGTATGGTTTGCTTTGATCGTATCAGTACTGCCATCTTTATGTGTTAACACTAAAGTTAATGGAGTATTTGGAGTAAAGCTAGTTAAGCCGATTACATCAATGCTATCATCTTCTTGAATCTTGTCGTAATCTGCTTTGTCAGCAAAAGTTAATGCCAACATACCTTGCTTTTTCAAGTTGGTTTCGTGGATACGTGCAAAAGATTTAGTTAATACTACTCTTACGCCTAAATGTCTTGGTTCCATCGCTGCGTGTTCACGAGAACTACCTTCTCCGTAGTTCTCATCACCTACTACAATTGTTCCAATACCTGCAGCTTTATAAGCTCTTTGAGTATTTGGAACTGTATCGTAATTACCAGTGATTTGACTCTTTACATTGTCAGTCTTCTCATTAAAGAAGTTCACTGCACCAATTAATAAATTGTTAGAAATATTATCTAAGTGACCACGGAACTTTAACCATGGACCTGCCATAGAAATATGATCTGTTGTACACTTGCCTTTTGCTTTGATTAATAAACGTAAAGATTTTAAATCAGTTCCTTCCCATGCAGTAAATGGATCTAATAATTGTAAACGCTTAGAAGCCGGATCTACTGCTACCACTACTTTGGACCCATCTTCAGCAGGTGCTTGGTATCCTGCATCTTCTACTGCAAATCCTTTTATTGGTAACTCGTCACCTGTAGGAGCATCTAATTTTACTTGCTCACCTTTATCGTTGGTTAAAGTATCTGTTAATGGATTAAAAGTTAAATCACCAGCAATCGCTAATGCAGTAACTAATTCTGGAGAACCCACAAATGCATAAGTGTTTGGATTACCATCAGCACGCTTTGCAAAGTTTCTGTTGAAAGAGTGCACAATTGTATTCTTTTCTTTTTTCTCAGCACCTACACGCTCCCACATACCAATACAAGGTCCACATGCATTTGCAAATACTTTTGCTCCAATTTGACTGAACACATCTAAGAAACCATCTCTTTCAATGGTATATCTTACTTGCTCAGAACCTGGAGTAATCATGTATTCTGCTTTTGTAGTCAATCCTTTTTTCGCCACTTGCTTTGCTAAGCTCACTGCACGACTGATATCTTCATAAGAAGAGTTGGTACAGCTACCAATTAAACCTACTTCTACTTTTGTAGGCCATCCGTTTGCTGCAGCTACTTCTTTCATTTTTGAAATTGGGGTAGCTAAATCTGGAGTGAATGGTCCGTTTAAATGTGGTTCTAAAGTATCTAAGTCAATTTCGATTACTTGATCAAAATATTTTTCTGGATTTGCATATACTTCTGCATCTGCAGTTAAATGTTCTGCAACAGCATCAGCTAAAGCAGCTACATCTGCACGTCCTGTAGAACTTAAATAACGGCTCATGCTTGCATCGTAACCGAAAGTAGATGTAGTTGCACCAATTTCAGCACCCATATTACAAATAGTTCCTTTACCAGTACAACTCATGCTTGTAGCACCTTCACCAAAATATTCTACAATCGCACCAGTACCACCTTTTACAGTTAAGATACCAGCTACTTTTAAGATCACATCTTTTGGAGCAGTCCAACCATTCAACTTGCCCTTTAATTTAATACCAATTAACTTAGGCCATTTTAATTCCCATGCTAAACCTGCCATTACATCACAAGCATCTGCACCACCCACACCAATGGCTAACATACCTA
>CAZXWT010000298.1:0-1719 GCA_964644475.1 uncultured Sediminibacterium sp.
GTATAGTACAATCCTTTTTTTATGTTTATTGCATCTGTTTCATTCTTTTTTATTGCATTATCTATTATAGCTATATCTTTTTCAGCACGCTTTGCACTATCTATATCCGAAAATGGTGGAAGTATTGGTTTTAGCATACCAGTGTTTTGAACTTTATTCCAAGAACCATTATCTCCTTGTGACCAAATGTCTGTAAAAAGTGCTTCTATATTTGTTACAACATTTGGGGACTTAAATGCATTTGTATTGCCAATACTCTCTGTTGTTCCATTAATTTTAAAGCTTGCAATCAGCTTCCATTTATTAATTGATGGAAAATGTAAATATCCAGAATAAACAATATAGTTTTTTGCAGAGTCACTTGCAGTGGCAATATAAAATTTACACTGATTTTCTTGTTGAGCATCAAAGCTCCATTCGACCTTATTTTTAGATCTAGTTTTTGTATTTAATCCAGTTGCTAATAATTCACTTGCACCAGATACTTCAAAAATAATTTTACCAGAACCTTTTTTGAACTTATAATACAATGCAGACTGAGAAGTGCTGATACCAATTTGACCATTATTTACAGTCGAAAGAGCATCTATATTAACATTGCTAATTAATCCTATTTGTTTGATGGTTGTATTTACAGGCAAAGAGACTTGATCTAGTTTTTGCCCAGATACTATTAAGGAGAATAGTGATGCTACTACAACAAGTACTGTATCTTTCATAATTAGGTATTTTGTCTTATTAAACTTACAAACTTAAATTGGAATAATATATATAACTTTAGCTACTTCATTTAAAATTTTTAAAGATGCGTACTATAATCCTAGGTTTAAGCCTATTCTTCTCTGCAACAGTTAGTGCTCAAAAAACAATTCTAATAAAATGTGGCAAGTTATTAGATAGTAAAACAGGCATAGTAGCCGAGAGACAAAATATCTTAATCAAAGGCAATCAAGTAATCTCCATTAGCAATACTATTAGTAAAGCGGATTCTACAATTGACTTAAGCGATTATTTTGTAATGCCAGGTATGATTGATTGTCATACCCATGTGCTTTTACAAGGCGATATCACTTCAGAGGATTATGATGTACAAGTTTTAAAGGAATCTATTCCTTATAGAACTATAAGAGCCACAAAAAGTGCTGAGAGGTCTTTGATGAATGGCTTTACCACTATTCGTGACTTGGGTACTGAAGGCGCTGGATTTGCAGACGTGGATCTTAAAAAGGCAATCAACAAAGGCGTAATCAATGGACCAAGAATGATTGTTTCCACTTTAGCAATGAATACTACTGGTCATTACCCAATTAAAGCATCAGATTATTCATGGGAATTACATCTACCAAAAGGCGTGATTGAAATCACTGGCGCCGACGAAGCTAGAAGAGCTGTAAGACAACAAATTGAACAGGGTGCAGATTGGATTAAAATTTATGCAGATCGAGGTTATTATAGATTAGCGGATGGGTCTTTTAGATCTATACCGAATTTTACCACAGAAGAGATCAAAGCCATTGGGGATGAAACCATCACTAGTAGAAAAAAATTAGCTGCTCATGCTATGACAAGGGATGGTATCTTGGCTGCAATTAATGCTGGTGCTTCAACTATTGAACATGGAAGTGGCATGGATGAAGAATGTATGCGTGTTATGGCAGAAAAAGGGATCTATTGGTGTCCTACTTTATTTGTCAATGAATATGTTGCAGAAGGAAGAGC
>CAZXWT010000299.1:0-1704 GCA_964644475.1 uncultured Sediminibacterium sp.
CATATAGTACAGCAACACCACCGCTTAATTTAGCTAAACGCTCTTGTAATTTTTCACGATCGTAATCAGAAGTAGTATTCTCGATTTGCGCTTTGATTTGATTTACACGTGCAGTGATATCTGCTTTCTTTCCTTTACCACCAACAATTACTGTATTGTCTTTGTCAATAGTTACAGAAGAAGCTTGACCTAAATAAGTTAAATCTGCATTTTCTAATTTGAATCCTTGCTCTTCACTAATTACTGTACCAGCAGTTAAAATAGCAATGTCGTTTAACATTTCTTTTCTTCTGTCACCAAAACCTGGAGCTTTTACTGCAGCCACTTTGATAGTGCCACGTAATTTGTTAACCACTAATGTTGCCATTGCTTCACCTTCTAGATCTTCAGCGATGATTACTAATGGGCGACTTGTTTGAGCAACTTTCTCCAAAATATGTAAGATGTCTTTCATTGCTGAAATCTTCTTATCATAAATTAAGATATATGGATTTTGCATTTCAGCTTCCATTTTTTCGCTATTTGTAACGAAGTATGGAGAAACATATCCACGATCGAATTGCATACCTTCTACAACATCTACTGTAGTATCAGTACCTTTTGCTTCTTCAACAGTAATAACACCTTCTTTACCCACTTTAGCCATTGCAGTAGCAATTAACTTACCAATTTCGTTATCGTTGTTAGCAGAGATAGAAGCTACTTGCTCAATTTTCTTTGTGTCGTTTCCAACAGTTTGAGATTGTGCTTTTAAGCTTGCTACTACTTTTTCAACAGCTTTATCAATACCACGCTTTAAATCCATTGGATTTGCACCTGCAGTAACGTTTCTTAAACCTTCACCAACAATTGCTTGCGCTAATACAGTAGCAGTTGTAGTTCCATCACCTGCTTGATCAGCAGTTTTAGAAGCTACTTCTTTTACCATTTGAGCACCAATGTTTTCAATTGGATCTTCTAAATCAATTTCTTTTGCTACAGATACACCATCTTTTGTTACAGAAGGTGAACCAAATTTCTTTTCGATTACTACGTTACGACCTTTAGGGCCTAATGTAACTTTCACAGCGTTGGCTAATGTGTCAACACCTTTCTTCATTTTATTTCTCGCTTCTAAGTCGAAAAAAATCATTTTAGACATATAGAGTTAATTTTTAAATTTTTAAAATAGGATAGAGCAATGATTAAACAATTGCTAAAATATCGCTTTCACGCATGATCAATAAATCTTGACCTTCAATTTGAATTTCAGTTCCAGCATATTTACCATATAAAACGGTATCACCCACTTTAACAGTTACTGGTTCGTCTTTTTTACCTGGACCAGCAGCAACTATTGTTCCACGTTGTGGCTTTTCTTTTGCAGTGTCTGGGATGATGATTCCTCCAGCTGTTTTCTCTTCAGCAGCGGCAGGCATAACAATTACTCTGTCATGTAAAGGCGTAATGTTTAGTTTTTTAGCCGTACTCTTAGCCATACTTTATCGTTTTTGGTTTTTAAATAATGTTTGTAAACCTACTTTTGCAAGAACCCTGCCAATGACTATTTTACTTATATATTAAGTCAAAATTTCAGTGATAGCGCCTAATTAGGTACAAGGGGTGGAAAATTAGGTAAAAAATGGCAGTTTTTTGGATTTATTTGGATAGATTTGCACCCCAATTAGCTCTTAGATATATGATGAACAGAAGAAATATTCGAAT
>CAZXWT010000300.1:0-1702 GCA_964644475.1 uncultured Sediminibacterium sp.
CATTCCCTCTACCATAAATAGTATTTACCACCCCTTTAGGGAAACAAGATTTAAACGCTTCTAATAAAGGATAGTGCAATAAAGTACCATGCTTTGGAGGTTTGAATAATAAAGTATTACCCATAATGATCGCTGGGATCAATGTAGTAAAGGTTTCATTTAAAGGATAATTAAATGGACCCATACATAATACCACTCCTAACGGAGATCTTCTGATTTGTGCAGCAATTCCTTGTTCGATAGTAAATCTTGAAGAATCTCTATCCACATCTTTTAATGCATCAATGGTTGCATAAATATATTCAACCGTTCTATCGAATTCTTTTTCTGAATCTGAATAGGTTTTTCCAATCTCCCACATAATTAACTTTACTACAAGCTCTTTTTGCTCCAACATTTTTTTAATAAAATGTTCCACGCAATGAATTCTTTGAGCTACACTCATAGTAGGCCACTCGCCTCTACCTTCATTATACGCAGCTGAAGCAGCATCCAAAGCAATCATTGCTTCTTTTTGAGTACAAATAGGATAAGAGCCAATTTTAATTCTCTCTACGCCTTTATCTGTTTTTATGCATATGGGAGAATATACTTCGTGCGTATCACCTTTCCACTCAACCATTTCTCCGTTAGATAAATAAGTTGTTTGATTGATTAATTCCTTTAAAGCATATTCCGCAGGAATAGCAGCTTTCTCGGTAATTAAATGATCTAGTTTTTCCTGAAATGTCATAATGTTCAGTTTTATATATAACCAAAGGTACAAATTATTAAATTGGAGAATATTGATTCAATAACACTTTTAAGCACATGTTTGTTAGTTAGTTAATGCCTAAAGCTCTTAAAATTGTATATTTATTCAACAAATAACACAATATGACACATGAATTAGGTACTTGCTTATGGTTTGATCAAAAAGCAAAAGAAGCATTTTTATTTTACAAGGATGCGTTTGGCGATGTTGAACTATTATCGGAAAATCCAATGGCGGTAGTGTATAAAATTTACGGTAGAAGAATGATGCACTTAAATGGAGGTCCGGGTTTTAGTATTAACCCTTCTATTTCTTTTTTTATCAGTGCAGAAAATCAGGAAGAAATAGAAGCTTTATGGAGTAAACTAAGTGAAGGTGGAAATGTTTTAATGCCGTTAAATAAATATCCATGGAGTGAGCAATATGGTTGGTGCTCAGACAAATTTGGAGTGAATTGGCAGTTAATGTTAAACCATCATAGTAGTTGCAAAATAATGCCGCACATGATGTTCGTGGGAAACAATGCTGGAAAAGCAAATGAAGCAATTGATTTTTATACAAGCATATTTGCAAACAGCAAGACTGTTGATATTAGTAGATACGAAGAAGGAGAACCAGATATAACCGGTTATATTAAATACTCACAATTTGAATTAGAACATAAGCCATTTGGCGCAATGGATAGTTCTGCCAATCATCAATTTAATTTTAATGAAGCAGTTTCTTTTATAATTACTGTAGATACGCAAGAAGAGATTGATCATTACTGGAATAATTTATTAGAAGGTGGTGCTGCCGGAAAATGTGGATGGATTAAAGACAAGTATGGAGTAAGCTGGCAGGTAGTGCCTTCTATATTAGGGAAACTAATGACTAATCCTGAAACTGCGCCTAAGGCAACTTATGCTTTTTTACAAATGTCTAAATTTATCATTGCAGATTTAGAAA
>CAZXWT010000301.1:0-1700 GCA_964644475.1 uncultured Sediminibacterium sp.
ACCATTTGGAAAGAATTAGAAATAGAATCTGTTGGTGAATTATTGTATGCATGTGATGAAAATAGATTAATCAATTACAAAGGTTTTGGTGCAAAGACACAACAAAATATTAAAGAAGCTTTAGAATTTTATTTACAACATCAAGGCAGTTATTTATACCAAGAATTAGAAAATATTACCAGTTCTTTATTGTTGGCATTGTCTATAAATTTCCCCGAAGAAAGACATGCCATCACCGGCGCATACGCCAGACAAATGGAAAGTTTGGACTTTTTAGAGGTCTTGACTACCCTTTCTGAAAAAAAATTAATGGCTTGGTTGGAAGAAAAAAACTTCCAATGCAAACAAGAAACTGGCTATTTAAGTAGTAAAGGATCGGATCAATTTGAGATTAGATGGTATTTTTCAAGCGCTAATCAATTTATTTTCAATCAGTTTAAGCTTTCTTGTAGTGAGAAATTATGGGAGGCTATTAGCAGTTTACCAAAGTTTAAACTAGATCAAATGGAATCCACTCCATTTAAAGAAGAACAAGACATTTTCGATTTATTGGAAATAGGTTTTATCCCTGCTGCTCAAAGAGAACTTCCTACTATACTCGAAAAAGTAGCAAATGGTAAAAAATTGGCTACAACTATTCAAAGTACGGACATAAAAGGCATTATTCATTCTCATAGCACTTGGAGTGACGGCATACATACAATAGAAGAAATGGCCAAAGCAGCTATTGAAAAAGGCTTTGAATATTTAGTGATAAGCGACCACTCTAAATCTGCTTTTTATGCTAATGGACTTTCCATAGAAAGAATATTGGCCCAACACAAAGAAATAGATGCTTTAAATAAAAAATTGGCACCCTTTGTCATATTTAAAAGTATTGAGTCGGATATTTTAAATGATGGCAGTTTAGATTATCCTGAAGAGATCTTAGCCCAATTTGATTTAGTGATTGCTTCTGTTCACTCAAACCTGAAGATGACGGAAGAAAAAGCAATGTCTCGTTTATTAACTGCTGTTGCCAATCCCTATACTAGCATTTTGGGGCACCCTACTGGCCGTTTATTGTTAAGTAGAAAAGGTTATCCTATAGATCACACAGCCTTGATTGAGGCCTGCGCAGAGCACAATGTAGTCTTAGAACTAAATGCCCATCCAAGAAGATTAGATATGGACTGGAGATATATAGAACAAGCAATTGAAAAAGATGTTTTAATTTCTATAGATCCTGATGCACACGAAATTGATGGATTTGATGATTGCAAATACGGTGTATTGGTTGCTCAAAAAGCAGGATTAAAAGCCAGTCAAAACCTAAGTAGTTTCGATCTTAGCGAAATGATGGAATTTATTGCTTACCAACAAGAAAAAAGAAACAGCTAAATTTTAACGTATACAAAATAGTCACCTGGCATTAATTCAAACTGATTGTACCCTTCCATGGTATACTGCATCCCTGAAAAAACTTGTTTAAATGTACCTTTTAATAGATCATGGTTACATTGAATGGTACAATGTTCATTAGAAACATTTAATACTACTAAAACCACTTGATCTTTGTGATGTTTAATATAAGCCATTACATTATGATCAGAACTAGGCAGGTTAAAGGTATCACCATCGATTAAAACCGAATATTGCTTTCTTAATTGTAATAAGGTTTTGTAAAATTCATGTAAACTTGGATCAGTATTCCACTCAAT
>CAZXWT010000302.1:0-1689 GCA_964644475.1 uncultured Sediminibacterium sp.
ATCCTCAGCTTTTCGGCTTCATATTCTTTTTCTTTCAACAACCATTCTTCATTGGTAAACTTATCCCAATAAACACTATAATAATCATCATTGATCGAAAATAATGGCATCATTTGAATGTCTTTTGGCTTGCCAATACTATTCCATTTAAATAATAAATCTGACTGATTTGCTTTACTGATTTGTTCTAACGGATTGGGATGCATTATTACAGGAGTACCGAAAACCGGATCAGGCATAGTCTTGCCTAAATTACCAGCTAAAACAATTGGCCCATATAAAAAAGCAATTCGATTCTTGTTATCTGGCATGGTTTCGGATTGCAATTGCATATCGAAAGCAATTTTTAAACGGTCTTTATTTTTCCATACTCTTTTGACATTTATAAATCCATTTTTGTCAATATTAAAAGCAAAAGGAATTTCGTTCACCCAAATCTTCACGCCATTCTTACTCCAAGATGGTTTTCTTATTTTAATGGTAAATTGTTTAGGAGCTTTATTAATGATACTTAACTCAGTAGAATTACTATACGGGAATTGAGTAGTTTGAATCACTTGAATACCCTTGTTTTTCCATTGAAGTATTGAAGGAATAAATAGGTTTACATATAAGGATCCATCTACCCCTTCAAAATAAATAGATTCTCCATACTTTGAATGATTCTCCATACCACTACCCACACAACAAGTAAATGTATTGGTTGAATCACTGAATTGTTTAGCAGTACCCATACGCAAGGGTAAAAAATAAGTCATCATCCCCGTTTTGGAATGCTGTGATGCCAATATATGATTATATAATGCTCTTTCATAATAATCACCTAAATTACTATTCGGCTCCCAAGTAAAAAGATGCTTGGTTAATTTGAGCATATTATAAGTGTTACAAGTTTCGCAGGTTGCATCACTTAATCGGTCGTTTAGCTTTCCTAGGTCTCCACAATATTCATAATTACTATTACCCCCAATGACATAACTATGGTTCTGTACCATGGTGTTCCAAAAAAAGGAAGCAATCACTGAATCTTTTTTGGATCCAGTTAATTCATATTGCCTTGCAGCTGATATTGCTTTTGGTACATTGGTATTGGAATGTTTACCAGGCATGGGATCTATCTGCTGCGCAAGTTTACCCATCACAAAATCGTCTTCAAATAAATGGGAAGCTTTTAAATATTTATCGTTCCCTGTCACTGCATAAATATTAGCCAATACCTCATTCATACCTCCATATTCACAGTTCAACATTTTTAATCGGACACTATCAGATAAAGGCGAAACCAGTTCATAAGTCCAGTCGGCCAATTTAATTGCTACAGATAGTGCTTCTTTATTATCTGTATATAAATAAGCATCCATTAAACCCGCCATGACTTTATGAACAGTATACCAAGGAGACCATGCGCCGTTTAAATCAAAACCACTAGATTTAATTTCACTTCTTTTAATCTTAGCCCATAAACTATCTTCATTAGGTATAGCACCTACATATCCTGTTTTTCTTTGTTGTTGACATAAATTCAATTCATGAACGATATAATCCACTTTATTTTTAAATGCCTTGTTCTTTGTACTAGCATACATCATTGATGAGGCTGATAAATAATGTCCTAAGGTATGACCTGACAACCCATCAGATTCCCAGCCACCATAAATCGAATCTTTGGGTGTTAATCCTGCATTTTTG
>CAZXWT010000303.1:0-1683 GCA_964644475.1 uncultured Sediminibacterium sp.
ATGCCATAGTTAAAGAACGTTCTTTAGAGTTAGGCGGCGAAGGTGTTAGAAAATTTGATTTAATAAGATGGAATCTATTATCATCAACTATTGCAGCAACAAAGAAAACATTAACAGATATGTCTAATAGAGTTGGAGCTTATGCAAACTTGCCTCAATCTATGTACTATTTCACTACAGCTACAGGAGATGATAAGTCTATTTGGAGTAATTCATTTTATACCCCAGCTCCAAGTGCAACCCCAGCTGGTACAACGAAAATTGTTTGGATGAGTTCGGCTATTAATACTACAGCTATTTCTAGATTTGCTACTGGATTTGTCACTGGTAAATCAGAATTATTGCCTTTCCCTCAACCAATTTTAGATGCTAATATTAATTTAAAACAAAATCCAGGATATTAATATTATATTTAGTTTGTTTTTATCACAAGGCAGTTATACTGCCTTGTTTTATTTTATATAGAATTTATGAAATCAATTGTATTGTTTCTTTTTCAAAGTATTCTTGTAATTCATTTTTTATATGCACAACCAATTGCATTTCCGGGTGCAGAAGGTTTTGGAAAATACACAACAGGAGGGAGAGGAGGTAAGCTTTTAAAAGTTACTAATTTAAATGATAGTGGACCCGGTAGTTTAAGAGATGCAGTTTCAAAAAAGTTTCCAAGAATTATCGTTTTTGAGGTTGACGGAATTATTCATTTAGAATCTAAATTAAATATTCAATCTAATGCAACTATTGCTGGCCAGTCTGCGCCAGGAGATGGAATATGTATTGCCGATCAATCTGTTCAACTTGCTGGTGATAATATCATTGTTAGGTATATGCGATTTAGGTTGGGAGATAAATTTCAAAGAGCAGGAATGGTTGACGGGAATGGAAGTGATGATGCATTTGGAGGAAATCGAAGAAAAAACATTATTATTGACCATTGTAGTCTTAGCTGGAGTAATGACGAAGTATTGTCAGTATACGCAGGAGATAGCACAACACTTCAATGGAATCTTATTGCCGAACCTTTAAATTATTCATATCATTTTGAAAAAGGAGATACTGATTTTGAAAATCATGGATATGGTGGAATTTGGGGTGGCAAACACTTAAGTGCTCATCACAATTTATTTGCCCATTGTGTGAGTCGTAATCCAAGATTCAATGGTAATAGATTTGGTCAAGAGCAGGAATTAGCAGATTTTAGAAATAATGTAATTTACAATTGGGAGCACAACACTGTTTATGGAGGTGAAGGAGGTAATTATAATATTGTAAATAATTTTTATAAACCAGGCCCAAATACTAAGTTTTCAGTAGTTAAAAGAATTGTCAATCCTAGCAAGGATGATAAAATAGGGATTGGTCAATTTTTTGTAGAAGGTAATTGGGTAGATGGAAATGAAGAAGTTTCAAAAGATAATAGGCTCGGGATTGATTTTGATAATAAAGCTACAGAAAGTGATAAGGATTGGGCAATTATTAAAAAACAATTTGATGTAATTAATATTCCTAAACAAACTGCAAAAGAAGCTTATAGTGATGTATTAAATTTAGTGGGGGCTTCTTTCAAACGAGACGATTTTGATCAAAGAATTATTAAAGAGGTAATTTTAAGAAAAGGAAATATTATTGATGTACAAGGGGGCTATAAGCATGGAACAGCTTTTGAAAATACATTAAATGCTT
>CAZXWT010000304.1:0-1680 GCA_964644475.1 uncultured Sediminibacterium sp.
ATTCCACTACTTTAGGATTAGAGGCAAAGCGTTTTATGGATGCTGGTCAATTAGTTCCTGATGAAGTAGTGATTGGAATGGTAGATAATTTCATGAATGCACATCCTGAAGCCAAAGGATTTTTATTTGATGGATTTCCAAGAACCACAGCACAGTGTATTGCATTAGATGCTTTATTAAAAAGCAAGTCAAGTGAAATTAATGTGGTATTGGCTTTAGAAGTAAGCGAAGAAGAATTAGTAAAAAGATTATTAGGTAGAGGTTTAACCTCTGGCCGCAGTGATGATACGAACGAGACAATTATTCGCGCAAGAATTAAAGAATACCACGATAAGACTACAGCAGTGGCAACACATTACGCACAATTCAATAAAGTGGTGAATGTAAAAGGAGAAGGTTCTGTAGAATCTATCTATGCCAATTTAAAGGTTGAGATTGATCAAAGAATTAAATAAGTTTTTCTTGAATAAATAAAAAAGGAGCAATTAAAAATTGCTCCTTTTTTATAATTATGAGTGTTGAATTAAATATTCAAACCACCACAAGCACTAATTACTTGACCAGTAACATAGCTACTCATATCACTTGCTAAAAACAAAGTAGTATTAGCAATTTCTTCTGCTTTACCAAAACGACCCAAAGGTATTTTATCCAAGAATGCTTTACCAGCTTCTCCTTCGTTTAAATAATGAGTCATATCGGTTTCAATAAAACCAGGAGCAATCGCATTGCAACGAATATTTCTACTACCTACTTCGGCAGCAATAGATTTAGTAAAACCAATAATACCTGCTTTACTAGCAGCATAACTTGATTGACCAGCATTACCTCTAATACCAATAATAGAACTCATATTGATAATACTTCCAGCTCTAGCTTTCATCATTGGACGAATCACTTGCTTGGTCATATTGAATACACTTTTCAAGTTGGTTTCCATCACATCATCCCATTGTTCAGGAGTCATGCGTAATAATAAATTGTCTTTTGAAATACCCGCATTGTTTACGCAAATATCTACAGTACCAAAAGTGGCTACTACATCATTTACAAATGCTTCGCATGCAGCAAAATCACCCGCATTAGCTTTATACGCTTTTGCTTTCACTCCTAACTTTTCTATCTCTGCAACTAATTGATTTGCTTTTTCTGCACTACTATCGCTTACATAAGTAAATGCAACATGGCTACCTTGTTCTGCTAATTTTAATGCAATAGCAGCGCCAATGCCTCTTGCTGCGCCTGTTACAATAGATACTTTTCCTTCTAATAATTTCATTGCTTTCTATTTTTAATGAACCAATAAGTATGCATAAGAATGATACTCATATTTACAAATATAATGGGATTATCCTGTTTTAAAAAACCATATACAATCCAAAGTAAACTTCCAGACATGTTGGCGATTCTAAGTTTTTTTACATCCTGAATCCCGAAAGAACCAACTACTACGGCAGTGGCTATCCATCCCAATGTATCAATCATTTTATATTTTTTATTATCCTTCTTGGTGAATCAATTTTAACTCTTCAATAAGTGTACGCTCATTGGAAAGTCTAGGTACTTTATGTTGCCCACCTAATTTCCCTTTACTTTTTAACCACTCATGAAAACATCCTTTTTTAACCGCAGTAATTTGAGGAAGGCCCAGCGCAATATCTTTATGTCGCTTTGCTTCAT
>CAZXWT010000305.1:0-1677 GCA_964644475.1 uncultured Sediminibacterium sp.
CCTAATACCGAAGAAGTGATTAAAGTAGTTAATGAGATGATGGCAGAGTAGATAATTAAGATTATCCCATATTATGAAAGACCTTATTCACGTCTTCATCTTGTTCTAGTCTTTCAATTAATTTACTTACATCTTCTGCTTGCTCATCTGTTACAGGAACTGTAGTAGTAGGGATCCATTCTAGTTCAGCACTGATAGGAGTGATATTTTTTTCTTCTAATGCTTTTTGTAAACTTCCGAAATCTGTGAAAGCACATCTTAAAACTAAAATTGGATTTCCATTATCGTCATTGCTTTCTCCTAATTCGTCTAAGCCATGATCAATTAATTCTAATTCAAGTTCATCCATGTCTAAACCTTCTGGATTTAACTTAAATACGCCCATTTTTCTAAATTGAAAACTTACGCTTCCACTGTTCCCCATTGCGCCACCTCCTTTATTAAAATGACTCTTCACATTGGCAACTGTTCTTACATGATTGTCTGTAGCAGTCTCTACCAATAAAGCCACCCCATGAGGTGCATATCCTTCATATAAAATCTCTTCATAGTTGGTAGTATCTTTTCCAAGCGCTCTTTTGATAGCCGCTTCTACACGATCTTTTGGCATACCAACGCTCTTGGCGTTTTGATAACAACGACGTAGGGCAGGATTAGTAGCCATGTCTGGACCTCCCGCTTTCACTGCAATGACAATCTCTTTTCCAATTCTTGTAAATTGCTTTGCCATTTTATCCCAGCGAGCAAACATCGTGGCTTTTCTTACTTCAAATATCCTTCCCATAATTTGTCTTTTAAGTCAGCAAAAATAAGGCAAAAAAAATAGCCAGACAATATCGTCTGGCTATTCCTATTATAAATCTAGTAATTCTCTAGATTAGTTTAATTTACTGTGCTTGCGGCTGTATACAAAGTATACTACCAAGCCCAAAGCCATCCAAGCAAATGCTACTTTCAATGTTTGAGCATCCAAAGCGAAGATCATAGCTAAACAGATTACTGCCCCTAAAATAGGTACTAATGGCACTAATGGAGTTTTGAAAGGTCTTTCCATTTCTGGAGATTTCTTTCTTAAAATCCAAACCCCAGCACTCACTAATACAAAGGCAAATAAAGTACCAAATGAAGTTAAATCACCTGCTACACTGCCTGGTACAAATGCTGCGAAAGCACCTACAAATACAAATAAGATCCAGTTAGATTTGTATGGAGTTCTGTATTTAGGATGTAAATCAGAGAATACACTTGGTAATAAACCGTCGTTTGCCATAGAGAAGAACACACGAGATTGGCCCATTAACATTACTAATATTACAGAAGAGAAACCAGCTAAGATAGCTACTGTTACAGCAGTTGCTAACCAACCGTATCCTGTCATATAAGTAGAGATAGCATATGCTACTGAAGCTTCACGACCTTTTAATGGATCAACAAAGTCTTTCCAGTTAGCTACACCTGTTAATACGTGTCCAAATAAAATGTATAAAATAGTACAAACCACTAAAGAACCTAAGATACCAATAGGCATATCTCTTTTAGGATTCTTAGCTTCCTGTGCTGCTGTAGAAACCGCATCAAAACCAATAAAGGCAAAGAATACAATTGCTGCACCACCTAAAACCCCACCCCAGCCGTGCTTGAACACGCCAGAATAATCTGCAATCACTTTACCAGAAG
>CAZXWT010000306.1:0-1672 GCA_964644475.1 uncultured Sediminibacterium sp.
AAAATGAATAAAAAATAAGAATATAGTTGCAAAAAGCTAAAAATTGATTTATTTTTAAGACTGAAACCCCAAAAACCAACTCATGAGAAAATCTGATTTAATCAATCAAATCTCTGAAAAAACTGGAATACCTAAAGTAGATGTTTTAGTTACTTTAGAAACCATGTTTAAGGAAGTAAAAGAAAATTTGTCAAACGGCCAGAACATCTATATTCGTGGCTTTGGCAGCTTTATTACTAAAAAGAGAGCCGCAAAAATTGGGCGTAACATTAAGAAAAATATTGCGGTAGAAATTCCTGAACATTTTATTCCTGCTTTTAAACCTGCAAAAGAATTTGTAAACGATGTGAAAAGCAAGCGTAAGTAATTACCTTTGCTGGAAATCGTCTTACATTGAAGAAACCTCAAGCTTTTGTTGTCATAATTGCCCTCCTTTTATTGGGATCTTTGTATTTCTTAGCCCCAAGAACTTCTAAAGATCAAAATGCTATTGCAAATAATACTACTGAAAATCAATCAGTTACGAATCAATCTATTATTGAAAGCGCCAAGACTAATCTAACTGCTGAACAAAAAATTGCATTGTTAAGTATTGAAAATCAACTAACTAGATCAAAAAACGCTTCAGATAGTTTAACGTATACCATAAAATTGGCTAAGTTTTGGGCAGATTCTGCCAATCGTCTTGCTCCTTATTTATATTACACTTACAGCGCTGCTTTGTTGGAAAATTCTGAAAAAAGCCTCACTTTTGCAGCCCAGCAAATAATTAATAATTTAATTACGCCGGACGCACCTCCAGCCCTTCTACCATGGATGGCAGGAAATGCAAAAGTTCTTTTAGAGAAAGCGTTGGAAATGAATCCAAACAATGATTCTGCTACTATCAATTTAGGCGCATGTTATTTGTTCGGAAATATCTCAGACAATCCCATGCAAGGCATTTTAAAAGTGAAGCAAGTAGTAGATAAAAATCCACAAAATGCTTACGGTCAATTTATTCTTGCGTTAGGAGGTAAAAAATCTGGTCAATACGATAAAGCGATTGAAAGATTTTTAATTGTTGCACAAGTGGACCCATCTAATTT
Source organism: uncultured Sediminibacterium sp. (assembly GCA_964644475.1). Taxonomy (GTDB): domain Bacteria; phylum Bacteroidota; class Bacteroidia; order Chitinophagales; family Chitinophagaceae; genus Sediminibacterium. The sequence goes on from CAZXWT010000306.1 coordinate 1,089, forward strand.
AGAAGCCATGGTGCACCTTGCTGAATGTTATGAATTAACCAATAAAAAAGAAGAAGCGATCAAATGGTATACCAAGGTTAAAGACCTAGTAAATATCCCAGATGCCAAAACAGCACTATCTAAAAGAATTAAAGAACTAAAGAAATAATATTTTTAATAACAAAAATTATCGGACATGCCTTGTGGTAAAAAAAGAAAGCGTCATAAGATTGCTACACACAAAAGAAAGAAGCGTTTAAGAAAGAATCGTCATAAGAAGAAGAATAAATAGTTCTTATATGATACTAGCGTGTTATTGTATAGCACGCTAGTATTCTTTTAATTTGCAGGCCACATTTCTACTTAGCAACTTTACATTACCTTTTCCTTCCTTCGTAAAGTGGTCCTGTTTCATCAAATGATAAAGCATTAGTGCCGTTATATTATAACGTGTGTGCTATTGTTTAAAAGTTGCTATAAGTGAACAAAGAATTAATTATCAATAGTACTGCTGATGGGGTAGAAATTGCCTTATTAGAGGACAAGAAACTAGTTGAGATACACAACGAGAAAATGGATGCCCGTTGGGCCGTGGGTGATTTATA
>CAZXWT010000307.1:0-1662 GCA_964644475.1 uncultured Sediminibacterium sp.
ATGCTTTGTGGGAATCTACTATTCCTGAGTTAACGATTCAGCAATACATGTTGTACAATAATCATAAAGCAACTTATATTAAAGATCCTGCTGCTGCTTTATGGACAGATCTAAGAAAAGCACATGCTCTTTTGCCAGCAATGTTTGCTATAGAAAGAGAAGTGTCTATTCAGTTTACTCCAGAAACAAAGTACCGCATGCAAATGCGATATGGTAAAGAAACTAAAACTTATACAAAAGATTTTGCTGAAGCTTATGGTAAAGCCTTAGGTCAAACCATCAATGGTCAATTAATTGCGTCTGCGAATATGGTGACAGATTTTTGGTATACTGCTTGGGTGAATGCAGGTAAACCAGCATTAGCTACCTCAAGAGATTTAAATACCGATTTGGATATGGAATTAAAATCTTTTAAAGCCAATGGTCTAATTAAAGATGGCTTATTGATCAGCAAAAAATCAAAGCCAGAAGATTAGTTTTATAATAATGCTGCTGCAATGGCTTGGGCGCATTTTTGTCCATCCATTGCAGCACTTACAATACCTCCTGCATATCCAGCGCCTTCTCCACAAGGATATAAATTACTGATTTGAGGATGTTGCAAACTAGTTTCATCCCTCGGAATGCGAACAGGGGAGGAAGTTCTACTTTCGGTAGCTACCACAATGGCATCATTGGTATAGTATCCACGCATTTTTTTACCAAATGCTTTAAATCCTTCTTGTAATGTGTTAAGAACAAATGGAGGTAAAACAGTTTTTAAATCATTTTCTTTTAATCCAGGCAAATAACTTGCATCGGGTAAATCTTTGGTGTTTTTATTTTCACAAAAATTAACCAATCTGCTTGCTGGTGCTATTTGTAATCCTCCACCGGCGGCAAATGCAGCTTTTTCTACATGAGATTGAAATGCTAAAAGTAATAAAGGATCCTGTGCTGAGATCTTGAGTTGGGTGTTTTTTTGTAAAAAGTCAAATGCTGCTGCATGGTCTATTTGTACCACCATTCCACTATTGGCATAAGGATTATTTCTTTTACTAGGGCTCCATCCATTCACTACAATTTCTCCTGGCGCAGTAGCAGCAGGGGCTATAATGCCTCCAGGACACATACAAAAACTAAAAACACCTCTTTGATGCACTTGCTCTACTAAACTATAAGATGCTGGAGGTAAATTTGGGTCTCTTAATAAACAATGATATTGAATAGCATCAATAATAGATTGTGGATGCTCCACTCTCACACCTAATGCAAAAGGTTTTGCCTCAATTAAAATTTTCTTTTTAGCCAGTAACTCAAAAATATCACGAGCAGAATGTCCTGTTGCTAAAATCAATGCTTTTGTTGCTATGCGGTCTCCGTCTGCTGTAATAATTTCTTTTAACTGATTTTTTTCAATGACTAAATCGGTTAATTTTTTTTCGAAAAGTACTTTACCTCCACTTAGTTCAATCTGCTCTCTCATGGCAGTAATAATATGGGGCAATTTATTCGTACCAATGTGTGGATGCGCTTCATATAACACACGCTCATCTGCGCCAAATTGATAAAATAGGTTCAATATTTTATCAATACTTCCTCTTTTATTACTTCTTGTGTATAATTTACCATCACTATAAGTCCCCGCACCGCCTTCACCAAAGCAATAATTGCTTTCTGTGT
>CAZXWT010000308.1:0-1659 GCA_964644475.1 uncultured Sediminibacterium sp.
ATTTAATCCCTGCCTCAGACTGTTGAGCGGCAAAATGTATTTGACAGCTAGGGTCGTGTCGAATAATAATTCGCACTATTCGATTACAAAAATTACAAACCCCATCAAATACAATAATATTCATCTTAGTGTAGAATTAATATTTGACCCTCAATAAAGAAGCCTGTATAATAGTTGCTATTAATTGTATGCAACCCATTGTAATGAATAAGGCATTAAATGATACATAATTGGCAATCAAACCTCCTATTGCCACTGCAATACCTGTCACAAAATGAGTGTGGCCATTGGCCAAACTCCAATGAAAACTATTCTCGTTATCTTCTAAATGAGAAGCAAATAAAGAATCCCAAATAGGAGTACTGACAGCCTCGGCAATGCCCAAGCCTATTTGTAATAAAAATAATTGTTCTGTATTACGAACAAATAAATAGCAAAATGTCAAAATAGTATTTAAGGCATACCCGCCTACCATGATTTCTTTTTTATAATTGGAGTTGTTAAATAACTTTCCAAGAATGACATAAAATAAACCTGTAGCAATTAAGTAAGCTGCCCATGCCCAAGTGATTTCTAAAAGATCTCCTCCTATTTTTTCAGAGTAGACTGCAAATAAAGGACCAAACAATCCCTCTCCAAAATACCATAAACTAGAAGCGATCAATAATATTTTTGTTACTTTATTTAATTGCACAACTTAAAATTTAAAATATATCCCTGCTTGAACATACCATCTATTGTCTAAATGAAGCTCGGAATAAGGTGTTGAATTAACTGTGTTAATGATATTGTTATTTGCTTTATTCTTCGTAACTGTAGTAGTTGTAACAGCGTTGAAAGGAATAGCGTAAGTAGGAAAAATAGAAAATCCTATATGTTCTGTCTCATAACTCATCGGGAAACTACATTCTAGCGCCATCAATTTTAATCCAGTTTGATTGGTCTTAGTACTAGAAATAATATTGATTGGATTTGCTGCTTTGATTCCTGAATTTTTGGGCCTTAATCTTCTACTCACTTCACTTTCATAATAATTTAAACTACTTATATTAGCATAGACACCTGGATCGAATGACCATTTACTATTATTTTTTTCATTGGTAAAATTTTTCTCAAATCCTGTTGTCCATTGAAGGTCTGCTTTATTTGCAAAAAACACATCTAATGAATTATTCATTTGTAAAAAACCTGCATCATAATTAATACTTGCTCCAAAGTCAGAACTGATATTACCATTGATTAACGCTGATTGACTTGAATAGAAAAATTTTGTTCCGTAAACAGTACCTGTCCATTTTTTATCTATTTCAAAATCATATCCTAGATCCAATTGAAAGAAATCAACTCTTTTTTCACCCGGGGTTAATAAATAATCCGCTCCTAGATTAATATATACACCATTGGCAAAATTGACTGAAGCAGTAGTAATTTGATAAGGATATTTGATGCTGTCTGCCCTACCATTGTATACATAATCACTTAAATAATCGAACTGTAATTTAAAAGTGGTGGTTTTGGTCTTGTCGGTTGACTGAGCTAATAATTGACAAGAAAAAAAGAAACTGCTTAAGATAAAAAATACAGTTTTACGCATCATTTGATTGAAAGATTTATTATCTAATAATAAATCTACGAAAGATTTCATAAAACAATTGCAAT
>CAZXWT010000309.1:0-1649 GCA_964644475.1 uncultured Sediminibacterium sp.
TTATAAGTTTGAAGCAATTGGGCTCCAAATTCTTGTAAGGCATTCGTGTTCACAGTTCGGTCTAAAATTTATATTAATTAAAAATCGTTTTGTTTAAATGTTTAAATGCTTCCATCGCACCCATAAATTCACAGGTTCTTGCCCCTGCTTTATTGGCATTGCTGATTATTTTTTTCCAGTCCTCTAATGAAATATCTACTAATAAACTGGGACTGCTCTCTATTAATTGGAATAAAACAGCACCTACAAAAGCATCACCTGCGCCAGTAGCGTCAACTGGTGTAATGGCAATACTTCCAATCATTTCCAAATGATCCCCAACAGACAATAAAGTTCCTTCTTTACCCATCGTGATGGCAAAAATAGCGGTTGATCTTTTTCTTAATGCAGCAGCAGCATGTTGAACGGTATCGCAGCCAGTAATTAACATTGCTTCTTCGTCACTTAGTTTGAAAAAATGTGCTTGCTCGATAAAAGGCCAACACTGATCTATAAAACTTTTGGTATTGTTAGGGAATAATAGATGTCTATAATTTGGGTCAAAGCTAATGATGGCTCCTGCTTTCTTAGCCTTCTCTAATAAATTGGTATATGCTAATTGCAAAGGTCCAGGTAAAAAACCAGTTGCAGATCCAAAATGCACAATACTATAATCGTTTAATTGAATTCCGCTTAAGTCTGCTATACTTAATTGACCATCTGCACCTCTATTAAAATAAAAATCTCTCTCCCCATCTTCCATTAATGAGACAAATGCAAAAGTGGTAAAATGTTCTTGGTCTTGCAATACCCATTTTGTATCAACACCCATTTCTTTCAGCAAATCAATGATGTGATTACCAAAAGGATCTTTACCCACTTTGGCTGCCATATCTACTCCTGCACCCAATGCAGCAATGGCAGCAGCTACATTCGCTGGAGCTCCACCTGCTTTTTTTAAAAAATTTTGCCCCTTTGCTAAACTTGATCCACGATCTGTACAGATCATATCAATTAATGCTTCTCCTATACACAATACTTTCTTCATACTTATCTAATTAATGGCCCATTGATGGCATTTGCACTTCGTTTGAATCTTTGTTATTCTTATCAGTTTGAATAAACAATGTAAGTCCTGCTGCAATAATTAAAAATACGCCACCAAAACTTATTGCTTTACCAGGATCGTTGTTTAAGAAATGTTTCAATATGTATCCAAAACTGATATTTTGAATTAACATAGGAATCACGATCATCATATTGATTATACCCATGTATACGCCATATTTTTCTTTTGGTATTTTATGTACAACTAATAAATAGGGAATGCCCATCATACTTGCCCAAGCAATACCGAAGCCAGTCATTGGAATAAATAAAGCATTCTTATCGGTAATATGCGGGAAGATTAATAAGCCCACACCAGCTAACACCAAACAAATGATATGAATCAACTTGGGGCTTATTTTTTTAGCCAACCATAATAATCCAAATGCAGATAAAAATGTTACTACATTATACCAGCCGTTCACTAATCCTGTCCATCCAACTGCTTCATCATATGCTGGGTTATTTTGATAAACAGTCGTATTCCAAACAGATTGAGCTATACTCTTTGAAGCGTTTTGCCAATAACAGAATAGTGCATACCATTGAAACATATATACTAA
>CAZXWT010000310.1:0-1636 GCA_964644475.1 uncultured Sediminibacterium sp.
GCTAACCAAAAAACCTTGGTTAAAATCAATGAGGGCTACCAAAGCAATGATGTACTGTCACATTTATTAAAAGAAAAAGTAAATATTGTAGGATATAATGAAGTACTTCCTTCTTTAAATGAAATCTTCATTCAATTAGTAGAAGGCACCCATTCAAGCACAAGAGCATTTCAAGCATTATAAATAATTTAAACTATTTCAGATGAATAAGATCTGGTTAATCATACAAAGAGAATATACAAGCAGGGTTAGTAATAAACGTTTTTTATTAGTAACTTTTCTAATGCCTTTATTAATTGTTGGTTTAATTGCAGGCTCTGCCTATGTTTCTGTCTCAGGAATAGAACATAGAAAAATTGCCGTTATTGACCCTAACGGATTTATACAAACTGCATTAAAAAATACAGAGCAAATTGAATTTAGTTTTCCAAAAGACGTAGACACTATTAATTATAAAGACAAGGGCTATACCGATGTTTTAATCATACCTAAGTTTGAAGGGCACGAAAAAACAGCATATATTTTAAGGTCTAAAAAATCCATGGGATTAATGCTTCAAAATAGTATTACCAATAAAATAAATAGTGCTATCGAAGATCAAATGCTACAAGAAGCTGGCATTCAACAAAACATTTTAGATTCTATCCATAAAGCTTCACAATTTGCAGAATTAAAGGCTTATGAAGACAAGGGCAAATCGAGCAAAGAAAGTAATGCAGGTTTGGCGATGGGCATTGGTTATGCAAGTGGATTTCTAATTTACTTAACCATGTTTATCTATGGTACTATGGTAATGCGTGGCGTAATGGAAGAAAAAACCAATCGTATTGCTGAAGTCATTATAAGCAGTGTAAAACCTTTTGAATTAATGTTGGGCAAGATTATTGGTATTGGTGCTGTAGGTTTGACACAATTTATATTATGGATAACATTAATCATTTCATTAACCAGCGTAGCAATGGGCATGTTGCCAGCAGATATTCAACACCAGGTAACTGCCCTGCAGCAAAACAATGGACAAATGGCAGCAGGAATGGCTAGTGCAAGCGAATCTGCAAAACAGATTTATGCCATGCAACATACTTTTCAAACTGCAAACTGGCCTTTGATCATAAGTTGTTTTATATTTTATTTCTTGGGCGGCTATTTATTTTACTCTGCACTCTTTGCAGCAGTGGGAAGTGTAGTAAACGAGGATCCTCAAGATGCACAAAGTTTATTATTCCCAGTAACTATGCCATTGATATTCTCATATATCATCACCAATATGGTTACTCAAAATCCAAATACTCCAATTGCATTTTGGGCTAGTATCATTCCATTTAGTTCACCGATGGTCATGATGGCTAGAATTGCTTATGGGGTTCCAAGCGCGGTGAGTTATTGGGAACTAGCATTAAGTATGGGTGTTTTAATTATTGGATTTTTATTCACTACTTGGTTAAGTGGTAAAATATATAGAACAGGAATTTTAATGTATGGAAAGAAACCAAGTTGGAAATTGATGTTCCAATGGGCCTTTAAGAAAAACTAAAAACAGTATTTTACATTTAACAGAATAGCACTATTATAGTGCTATTCTTATATTCACCCCTGCCCTAGTATTAGTCATTGGTGGTGAAGAAGAGATATAAGG
>CAZXWT010000311.1:0-1629 GCA_964644475.1 uncultured Sediminibacterium sp.
ATTAATAAGAAAAAGAAACTCAATCAATTTTTAGGGGCTGCTAAATTAAGTCCTGCAGAAAAAGAAAAGACAACAGTCATCTCTTCTGGAGATAGGATTGTATGGGTGGTTGGACAAAGAATTGATCATCGTTTTCGCATCACTGATACCACCAAGCAGGTATTAAAAATCACCATGCTTTAATAATGCATAGATTTTATAGGTGCAAGTAAGCCCTTACTTGATCAATGAATAAACCTACCGCATCATAATTACCCAAGAATTTTGCTGTAATAATCAAGAATACAATTCCGTAAATAGATCCCCATAAATGTGCACTATGGTTGATGCCACTCTGACCTTTCTTGGATAAATAGGCAGTGATAGCTAAATAGATTGGGCCAAAAATAAATCCTGGAATAATAGGAGGGATAATGAAAAAGCCAATTTGAATAGTAGGTTGTAGGAATATACCCACAAATACAATGGCAGATACGGCGCCAGAGGCGCCTAAACTATTATAATGATACTGGTGTTTGTGTTTTAAGAAAGTTGGGATTAAACACACGGCTAAAGAACTGATGTATAATATGATATATAAAGCCAATCCTTGAGCTCCAAAAATCATACTAAAGAACTGCTCCACGTAATCGCTGAACATGTAAAAAGAAAACATATTGAATGCTAAATGCATAAAATCAGCATGAATAAATCCTGAGCTAATAAATCGGTACCATTCATTTTTTCTTTGTACGGTATAGGGATTAAATATTAGTTTATCCATTAATGGCTCGTTGTACATTGCCAAAATAGATATAGCAACAGTGATAATAGTTATGATTAAAGTAATATGCATTTTGTATGGTTGCTTGAGGTAAAATTATTCGTGATGGTATTTTTCGTTGGCTAGAATACTGCATGCTCTATAGATTTGTTCGGATAATAATAATCTAACCAACATGTGTGGAAAAACTAATTCAGAAAGACTCCAAGTAAAATTAGCTCGCTCTTTAATTGTATTATCAACGCCATAAGCACCGCCAATGAGAAAAACAATTCTTTGTGCGCTTTGATTGGCTTGCTTTTGAATTAGATTAGCCAATCCAGGAGAGCTGAGCATTTTTCCTTTCTCGTCTAATAAAACTAGTATGTCTGTTTTAGTCAAGGCTTTTTGAATGGATTCCGCTTCCGCTTTTTTTATTTGAGCAGGATCGGTTAGTTTACTTGGTGTAATCAATTGCCAATCTATAGGGTAGTAATGTCCAATTCTTTTAGTGAATTGTTCAACCCCTTCCTTGATATAAGATTCGTGTGCTTTGCCAACAGAAAATATAGAGAGTTTCAATTAAGTTGATTTTCATCAAATTTAATCAAATTAAAACAAATGGATGGTTGACTATTGAATGGCGAATTCTTGGATTAAATCTTCCCCTAGACTAAATGTATAATGTCCTTTTTTTAGATCACCCACATATAAACAGGTTCTTTGTGTTTGTCCAGTAATTTTCCCTTGTAAAAGGGGCGTGCCTTTTGCATCTGTGATGGTATAGATTTTAGTTTCTCTGTTATCTGAAGAGAAGCTAATTTCTAGAATACCATCTTTTACTATCTTGTTTAGACTAAACATATAGGCAAGCAATCGTTTTGGGG
>CAZXWT010000312.1:0-1618 GCA_964644475.1 uncultured Sediminibacterium sp.
CTTTTAAGTCTTTTAAATTATTTGTTCCTGTTCCACCTTGTGCTAATGATAATGTACCACTGATATTTGCAGCATTTACGGAATAGGCGTATAGTGCATAGGGACTTGCATTGACTGGATAAAATCCTAATGATAGAAATTGCAATTCATTTTCTGGGTCGATTTCAATTTTAATAAACTGAATGGTTTTCTCCCAGTTGATTTTATCCCAAGAGATTGTAGTAATCACTTTTCCCTCTTCTGCTTTACCAATATCTACAAAAAACAAACCCAATACATTTGTCTTGACTGATTTGATTTCTTCATATACCAATGCATCTTCAACACTATCAGTATAAAGCCCAATTTTTATATTTAGTTTTTTGTCAGCAATAATTAAGCCTGTATTGGTTCTAGCTATGGCCTGAAAGTGAATACCAAGCTTGTTTTGAGCATTTAATAGATTCCCTTTAATTAAAAGTAATAGTATTAAAATTAAAAAATAATTTTTCATGTTTTATAAATTTGAAATGTTTTAGAAACTGAATATTTACCATCTACTAGAAAATAAAATTTTAAAATATACCAACCTTTTGGGTATCTCATAAATGGTATACTATGCTGTATGGATAATCCCGATAGCATTGCTTTTTCTTTATGTAATATCAATCCATCAGAAGTATAGATAGCGAGACCCTCCCAAATAACACCTGTCTGTTTCATTTGTATTTGTAAAATTTGTTCCACCGGATTGGGGCCAATTTTCAATGGAATCAAAAAGCTGTCCAATGTTTTGTATAAGCATCGATCACAATTTTTATTTTGTAAAAAACCGGTACTCAAGATCATGGGATATCCTTTATTCAAAACGGAGCTTGTCATTGTTTGTCCAATACTCCAATCTATAAGTAGGCTATTGAGTTCAGAATGAAGTGTTTTTGATCCACCCTGTGTGGCAAAGCAATACGGGTCCAACAATAAGCAGTATAACCAAAGCATTTTCATAGAACTAACTTCTATATTTTATCTATAGACTAATCAAGTAGAATTACGCTATTTTATGTAACTTAAAGTCCTAATACAAATACTATGAAATACCTTTTATCTTTTGTTTTATTGTTTTTTGTAGCAAATAGTTTTGCGCAGAAAAAATATTCCGAAAAGGAATTAGCTGCTATGAAGCAGCAATTAATGACTGCTGTTGCTTCGCATGCTAAAGATGTGCAAGTAATGGTGGATCAAATTTTTAGTTATTCAGAACTGGGTTTCCAAGAAAAAGAAACCTATACTTATTTGACAAATACGCTTTCTAAAAATGGCTTTACCATTGAGAAAGGTATTTCAAATGTACCTACTGCATGGATGGCTAAATGGGGATCGGGATCTCCAGTAATTGCTTTAGGAAGTGATATTGATTGTATCCCTAAAGCATCTCAAAAACCTGGGGTAGCTTATAAAGACCCTATCGTTGAAGGGGCTCCAGGACATGGTGAAGGTCATAATTCTGGACAGGCAGTGATTATTTATGCTGCTATAGCCATGAAAGAAATGATGGAAAAAGAACATTTACCTGGTACTATTGTTATTTGGCCTGGTGTTGCTGAAGAATTAGTAGGTACCAAAGCTTGGTATATTAGAG
>CAZXWT010000313.1:0-1617 GCA_964644475.1 uncultured Sediminibacterium sp.
AGTACCAAAGAGTATACAGATAAAAGGAAACAAATATTAGACACAATTTAATATAAATAGAGAGGGAAAATCACTCAATTCATTTTACTTTTTGAAAATTGAAGCTATCAATCCTATCAAAGACCTACCTATTTTTCTCTCTAATCCTGCCTTAGAAGTTGGAATACCAGTTTCTCTAGCAAATTTTTGCTTAGCACTTGTAATTCCTAAAGCACGCTTCCATGAAAAGGAGAATCCAAATTTTGACATAGAATAATTATTTAAAACTAAATTACTAAAAAAGAAACTAAAAAGAATTTAATTTAATGCTCAACAAAGGATACTTCAAACCAATCTCCTCTTCATTTAATTCAATAAATTTCTTGTTTTTAGGATCATAAATACTCATTTGTAATAGCTTAAGTGCAGAGCCATAGTTTTTCCAAGATACAAATGTTACGTTTTCGTTGATTAGTTTTGAAATTCTCTCAGTAAGATTATTTTGTTCATAAGATTTATCATCAACTTGATCCACTTTTGGTTTTTGCAAGTTTATAGTATCTTTTTTCTCACTCATCAAACTACTATCAACCAAAACGGTATCAACTTTATTTGTCTCTTTATTTACAACATAAACATAATAAAAAGGAGACTTGTTGTTAAAAGATATAGCATGGTCAGAAGTATCTTCAGATAACTTTAAGATTGATTTATCGATAGGCAAAATTTTCTTAGATGTTGTAGATATTGTATAAGATGAAGCGTCTAATTTTTTAGTCATCACCTCTTTAAACAATTCCCCAGCTACCTGCGATCCATAGTATTGATTTGCGTGTGGCTTGCATTTAATTACTACAATACAAGAGTATTTGGGATTATCAAAAGGCGCATATCCTACCATTCCGGAGTAAAACTGATCTCTAATATACCCTTTCTTACCTAAGACTAGAATGGTGCCTGTTTTTGAAGCCATATCAAATTTAGCGTCTCTAAATAAGGCTTTAGAGGTGCCATTTTTGGAAACTTCAAGTAATGCCTTTCTAACATTCGGGCCAGTGCTAGGAAGATTAAATAGAGTGGTATCATTTTTAGCTAGTCTGTTATAAAATGTTAGGACCTGATTAGGTGTAAGCATTAAACCAAAACCAAAAGATGCTGCTGCCTGATCTACTGCACGATCATATGTTGATAGTATAAATTCTTCATTGTTGATATACCCTTCCACTTTAGCATTAATAATACTAGATCCAATTAAAAGATGCTTTTTAATAAATTTAGTCATCCCCACATTACTGTTTTCAGCAATCACTCTTAATAAATTGGCAGATCTTATCCCATGTTTTTCCATATCAACAATCTTAATCCCATCCAATAAAGTAGCACCATTTTCAAGATCTACGGTGTCGTTTAAACTAACACCAAAATTATCCATCAAAATAGCTGCAGAAATTGGAATCATGAATCCACCTGGTTCTATATATCTATATCTCAAGGCAGTATCTTTATAATACACTCTTCCATTCTTTCCAGCTTTGGAATTAAATGCCACATAATCTACTACTTGGCCAGTTGCTACATCTTTAACAATGACTAAGCCATTTTCGGCTTGGTGCTTTAATAACAATTTTAATAAGGCCA
>CAZXWT010000314.1:0-1605 GCA_964644475.1 uncultured Sediminibacterium sp.
TTTTATTTGTTTTTTTTTCAATGGCTTCCCTTTAGGAATTATATGGGGTATTATTTTTTCCTTTGTTGAAGGCAGAAAAGGAACAGATTTTATAGGGGCCTGTTTAGCAATAAGTTTTATTGTTTCTTCAGGTGTAGTTAAGTCAGTTGCAAAATGGTTGCAATTAACTTATTCAATTACCGATAAATGGATACCCTTTATAACTGGTCTAGTATTTTTACTTCCATTAGTTTTACTTATTTATTTGTTGGAAAAAGTATCAGATCCGAGTGAAGAAGAGAAAAAATTAAAAGCACCTAGATCGCCCATGTCTAAAAATGAAAGAGCGCATTTCTTTTATCAATTTCGGTTTGGACTTATAGCATTTATAGTAATCTATATTATGTTAACTCTATTTAGAGACTTACGTGATAATTATGCTGCTGATATTTGGGCAAACCTTGGTTATAATAATGCAGCCATGTTCACCAATACTGAACTGCCAATTGCCATAGTTATTTTAGCTATAATTGCCAGTATGGTATTTGTAAAAAATAATAGATGGGCATTTTTGATGAGTCAAATTGCCATTATTATTGGTTTTTTCATTGCAGGCGTAAGTACTTATTTTTTTCAACAACATATCATTACGGGCTATAGTTGGATGTTGTTGGTTGGCTTGGGCTTGTACATGGGTTATATACCTTTTAATTCTATTTTATTTGACCGAATGATTGCGACATTTAGGTTAAAAGGAAATGTTGGTTTCTTAATGTATTTGATGGATTCTTTTGGTTACTTAGCTTCTGTAGCAGTGATTGTTTTAAAAAATGCCATGCATGTGAAGCTTAATTGGGCTACATTTTATAGTGATGGAGTTCTAGTAGTGTCTATAGCTGGATTCATCCTGGCAATAATTACGATGGTTTACTATATTAAAAAAACAAAAAATATAAAATATGAGCAATAGAACTGCAATAGTGGTGGGCGCGGGTATATTAGGTTTAGCAACTGCAAGGGCGCTTGCCTTAAAAGGGTATAAAGTAACAGTGATTGAAAAGTCTCAATTTTCACTTGGTGCAAGCGTAAGAAATTTTGGTATGTTATGGCCAGTAGGACAGCCTGATGGTGCTTTATATAACAGGGCTGTAAGAACCAAAGAAATTTGGCTTGAGTACTTAAATGCTCAAAACATTCCTTATAACGCTTGTGGAAGTTTGCACTTGGCATACTCAGAAGAGGAAATGAATGTAGTAGAAGATATTGCCCAATTTTTTTCTTCAAAATCTAGGCCTGTTACAGTACTGAAAAAACAAGATATTCTAAGTAAGTACAATGGAATTAACGAGAATGGTTTATTAGGAGCTCTTCAAAGTAAGGATGAAGTTATTATTGACCCAAGAGAAGGAATTAAAAATTTACCACAATATTTAACTCAAAAGTTCCATGTTAAGTTTTTATGGGGTACAGCTATTACAGCTGTTACAAGTAATACTGCATTTGCTGGAAAAAATAAATATAATGCTGATGTGGTTTGTGTATGTTCTGGTGCTGATTTTGAGACACTTTACCCTGATGTATTTAAGGCCCAACCTATTATTAAGACCAAATTACAAATGATGCGTT
>CAZXWT010000315.1:0-1598 GCA_964644475.1 uncultured Sediminibacterium sp.
CTTTATTGTCTCAAGCACAAACCAACCAAGACAGTGTAACCATTAAAAAAATGGTAGACGAAGTATTGACCAACGGTAAAGCTTATGATTTATTAAGAGAGCTTACTAAAAAAATTGGAGGTCGTTTGGCTGGCTCACCTCAGCAACAAAACGCTGCTGTTTGGGGTAAAAGAAATTTGCAAGCATTTAATCCTGATAATGTTTTTTTACAACCATGTAAAACACCCAATTGGCAAAGAGGCGGTAAAGATTTTGCATCTATTGTAGGAGTAGGAGGTGTCGCAACCAATCAGCCATTGGCTGCATTGGCTTTAGGAAACTCATTAAGTTCTAATGGCTTGGTTGAAGCAGATGTAATTGCTGTTGCTAATTTTGATGAATTAGAAAAAAGAAAAGATGAGATCAAAGGAAAGATAGTGTATTATCATAGTGTATTTAATCCAACAAGAGTACAAGTATTTCAAGCATATGGAGAAAGTGGCATGTACAGAGGAACAGGTGCAAGTAGAGCCGCAAAATATGGTGCAGTCGGGGTGATGATTCATTCTTTAAGTTCTGCTCCAGACAATGAGCCACATACTGGTGGTATGAAATATGATGAAGCTTATCCAAAAATTCCTGCAGTTGCTTTGGGTCCAGATGATGCAAAAGCATTGTATGAATTAACAAAGAAAACAACAGTAAGAGCTCAAATGCAAACTCATGGTTTTTTCTTACCAGATGCAGATGAGAACAATGTAGTAGCTGAATTAAAGGGCACCCAATTTCCAGATCAAATTATTACCATTGGTGGTCACTTAGATAGTTGGGATGTAAATGAAGGTGCACATGACGATGGCGCAGGTATTGTGCAAACAATGGAAGTGCTTCGCACAATGAAGGCTTTGAATTACCAACCAAAGCATACTATTCGTTTTGTTTTATTTGCTAACGAAGAAAACGGAATGCGTGGTGGTAATAAGTATGCTGACCTTGCCAAAGAAAATAAGGAGCAACATATTTTCGCTTTAGAAAGTGATGAAGGTGGATTTACACCAAGAGCTATTGGTATTACTTGTACTCCAGATCAATTAAAGAAATTTCAATCTTGGAATAGTTTGTTAAAACCTTATGGAACAGAAGTGACTGCGGGTGGTGGTGGAGCAGATATTGGTCCATTGGCTAAAGTAAATCCAAGTATTGTATTATCAGGCTTAGTGCCAGATAGTCAACGTTATTTCGATTTACATCATGCTAAAACAGATGTGTTTGAGAATGTCAATAAACGTGAATTGTTATTAGGCGCCGCTAATATGACAGCGATTATTTACCTTATAGATAAGTATGGAGTTAATCCATAATAACACCATTCGAATAAATACCTAATCCTCGGCTCTCGGCTCGCAAGCTCGAACGATCGCTCGGATTAGTATTGATTCGAATGTTTCTATGTCAGAATAAAAATCAAGGCCCTCGTTTATGGGGGGCCTTGAAAAAATCATATGAGTGAAAATAATTGAGCCCTTACATTTTCTATAAGGGCTCAATTATTTTCTATCTACTCAAGTTCATTGAACGCTCTTTATAAAGCGTACGGAAGTATGGATCGCGAAGGTCTT
>CAZXWT010000316.1:0-1598 GCA_964644475.1 uncultured Sediminibacterium sp.
GGGTTGGCATTATAAGCATCTAAAATGATTTGGTTATTATGCCAATGCATTAGTTGTGATCTACTATTAGTGGGAGTATACCTTTCAATAGCAGATTTTATTTTAGACATGGGTACTTTAAAATATTGCCCAATCGTTATTGCTGCAAGTATATTTGGTAAATTATAAGTACCTACTAATTGTGTGTCTATTCTTTCTTCAAATCCTCTGGTGCCTTGTACACTTAGCATCCCATTATGATCAATCGCTGTG
Source organism: uncultured Sediminibacterium sp. (assembly GCA_964644475.1). Taxonomy (GTDB): domain Bacteria; phylum Bacteroidota; class Bacteroidia; order Chitinophagales; family Chitinophagaceae; genus Sediminibacterium. The sequence goes on from CAZXWT010000316.1 coordinate 253, forward strand.
GCTTGAATTTGACCAGTATGTGCACCATATGTAATTACTTCTTTAATACCCTTGCTCATTTCATTTAAGTAATCATAATCTGACATGATAAAAGCAATGCCATTATTATTTCTTAAACTGTCAAATAATTCTCCTTTCCCTTTTTTAACACCAGCTTCTCCACCAAATCCTTCTAAATGGGCTTTGCCACAATTGGTTATCATGCCATGTGTGGGTAGGGTATATGCACAATAACTTTCAATTTCTTTTTGATGATTAGCACCCATTTCGATCACTGCCATCTCTGCATCTTTTCCAACACTTAGGATAGTTAGAGGCACACCAATATGATTATTTAAATTTCCTTTGGTGGTATAGGTTTTATAATGACTCGCTAAAACTGTGGAAACTAATTCTTTGGTTGTGGTTTTCCCATTACTACCTGTGATGGCAACAAAAGGAATACTGAATTGTTGACGATGATGTTTTGCTAAAGCTTGTAATGTAGTTAATACATCATCTACTCTTAATATTCTATTGTCTATTGCATGGCTATAAGGAATATCTTCATCTACAATGGCATAACTTGCTCCAGCTTCTAATGCCGCCATGGCAAATGTATTACCATTGAAATTGGGTCCTTTTAAAGCAAAATATAAATCTCCTAATTGTAATTTTCGTGTATCTGTTTGTACACTTGGATGCTTTTCGAAAATCTCGTATAAAAAAGCAATAGATGGTAATTGCATAAAACTATTTTGCAGCTAATAAACAAGTAGCATAAGCTACCAAACCTTCTTCTCTTCCAACAAAGCCCATTTTTTCTGTTGTAGTAGCTTTGATGGAGATATCCTCCACACCAATTTGCAATATATCTGCAATACATGCTTGCATCGCAGCTACATGTGGTTTAATCTTAGGCGCTTCTAAACATAAAGAACTATCTATATTCACTATCTGATAACCTTTATTAGTAATTAAGTCGTAAGTGCGCTTTAATAAAATTTTACTATCAATATTTTTGAATGCATTATCTGTATCTGGAAAATGTGTTCCTATATCACCTAAACTTAAAGCACCTAATAATGCATCACAGATGGCATGTAATAATACATCTGCATCACTATGTCCTAATGCTCCTTTAGTGTGAGGGATTTTTATTCCACCAATCCAGAGGTCTCTTCCTTCTACTAATTGATGAAAATCAATTCCTGATCCAATTCTTAATTTCATTAATTTTTATTGAAAAGGTTTTTAAACCAATCAAAAGAACCACCACTTGTTGCTGGCTTATTGTTATTATCCATTCCAAATGCAGAAATGGCACATCTAAATCCAATGGTGTTGGAAGATTTATCTTGATCTAA
>CAZXWT010000317.1:0-1595 GCA_964644475.1 uncultured Sediminibacterium sp.
TACTCTCTGATCCTCTTAATTGAAAATTCACATGCGCAATAGTACACTTCGCTCCAATAGTATGCATTAAATGGGATAATACCACACTATCCACTCCGCCACTTACTGCCAATAAAAAATGACTACGTTTTAAACGCAATTTTGGAAACTGCTTATCCCAATAGGCTTTAAAAGTCTCCAGTGTAAGCATAATTATTTTTTCTGTTCTTTAGCCCAAGTATCTTTTAAAGTAACCGTTCTATTAAAGACTAAATTTTCAGGAGTACTATCAATATCTCTGTAGAAATAACCTTTTCTTAAGAATTGGAATCTTGCATCTGCGTGATCCTTCACTAAAGCAGGTTCTGCAAAAGCTTTTACAATAGTTAAAGAATTAGGATTGATATAAGATTTAAAATCACCTTCCTCAGAAGATGGGTCTTCTGCATTGAATAATCTATCATATTCTTTTAAAGTAACAGGCACAGCATGTGCAGCACTTACCCAATGCAAAGTTCCTTTTACATGTATTCCTGATGTATCAGCACCAGACTTGCTATTGGCATGATATGTTGCATAAACAGTGGTCACATTACCAGCTGCATCTTTGTCATAACTATCACAAGTAATGATGTATGCACTTTTTAATCTTACAGACAAACCTGGTCCTAGTCTAAAATATTTTTTAGTAGGCTCTTCCATAAAATCTTCTCGCTCTATCCAAAGTTCTTTGCTAAATGGAACTTCTCTTGTGCCACCATTAGGATCTTCAGGATTATTTTCTGAATGCAAAATTTCTTCCGCTTGATCATAATTAGTAATCACCAATTTGATTGGGTTGGTCACCACCATTCTTCTTTGTGCAATCTTATTTAAATGCTCTCTTACACAAAATTCTAATAAACTAAAATCAATAATATTCTCTCTTTTAGCAATACCAATTCTATCACAAAAATCACGGATGCTTTCAGGCGTATATCCTCGTCTGCGCATACCACTGATGGTTGGCATTCTTGGATCATCCCAACTTTGCACATGACCCTCTTTTACTAATTGCAATAATTTACGCTTACTCATTACAGTGTAAGTCATATTCAATCTTGCAAACTCATATTGATGTGATGGGAAAATACCTAATTGTTCAATACACCAATCGTATAATGCTCTGTGAGGAATAAATTCCAATGTACAAACAGAGTGCGTAATGTTTTCAATACTATCAGATTGTCCATGTGCAAAATCATACATAGGATATATACACCACTTATCTCCTGTTCTATGATGATGCGCCGTTTTAATCCTATACAATAAAGGATCACGCATATGCATATTCGGACTTGCTAAATCAATCTTCGCTCTCAATACTTTTTCACCATCTTTAAATTGTCCGGCCTTCATTGCTTCAAACAAAGCCTTGTTTTCTTCAATGCTTCTATTTCTGTATGCATTCCCTGTACCTGGAACAGTAGGCGTTCCTTTTTGTTGAGCAATTTCTTCTGCAGTACTATCGTCTACATAAGCCAACCCTTTCTCAATTAATTGCATAGCAAATGCATACAATTGATCAAAATAATCTGATGCATAACATTCTTTGATCCAATTAAAACCCAACCATT
>CAZXWT010000318.1:0-1595 GCA_964644475.1 uncultured Sediminibacterium sp.
ATTTGTACACCATAAATTGGATCATCTGATGTAGCATCTCCTAAATTACAAGGCACACTTCCAAAAGCATCATCCGTAATATCTGCAATAGTGGTTAATACAGAATCTTCTGCTCTTAAATCTTCTACACTAAACAATGGCGGGATTCCTTTTTCCCAATACACTCCGTTCATTAAAATTTGAGCGTAAGGAAGATATTGTTTGAAAGTACATTCATATTCAGTAGGATGCTCATGAAAATCATTTCTTTCATAAGTGCCATTATCTTTTCTTTGGTATAAATCTTTTCCTTTTAAATGCACATAAACTGGATAGGCGTATTTGCGAGATTTAAATTCATCGGGCTCTACCTGTTGCACATCCATTAAGTTCATAATCTCTAAAATACCATGTGCAACCCTTCCAGATCCTGTAATTGCAATTTTAATAGGAGGTAGTTTTAATCCAAAATAAGTATGAATCAACTCCATATAATCTTTCACATCTTTCACTCTACCCAAACTAAATTCTTTGGTTCTATTACCATAAGCCATTATTCCATTATGAGCACCCACCACACCAGCAAAAAAACCAAAACCAATTAATCTTTGTCCATCTTCGTGTTCTAGACATTCGTAATCAATCAGCGTAATATGTTTATCCATCATTGTATGAAACAATGCCTGATTAAAATTTTGTGCTTTTTTGGTATGAGAGAAAAATAAATAAGTCTTGTTAGGGATTAACTGTTCTTTGGGTACTTCCTTAATACCTAATAAAATATCCGCCCCAGAAACATCCTCCACTACTTTAATACCTTCTCTTGTATATTCTTGATCTTTATAACATCTTGTAGGGGAAGACTCCACCAAAATATCCCAATCGGGATGCTGTTCTAACAACCATTTACATTGCTTAGGTGTTAGCGCTACCCTGTTATCACTTGGAACTTTTCCCTCTTTAATAAGGCCTAATACCGGCATTTTGGTAATTTTACACAATATACGAAATTAAGAAATGAATTATTTTGCATTATTTGGCTTGCCTATTGGTTTTCAAGTAGATACGAACAAATTAAGGGCAGCTTTTATGGATATCCAACGTGCCTCACACCCTGATAAATTTGCTCAAAGCAATTCTTACGAGCAAGAAGAGGCCTTGGAAAGATCTGCGTTGGCTAATAAAGGTTTTTCTCTTTTGAATAATAAAGACCAACTACTGCCTTATGTTTTAGAATTAAAAGGCATTATCACTCCAGATGAGAAATATACATTAGCACCTGATTTTTTAATGGAAATGATGGAATTGAATGAGGCATGGATGGATGCTGATGATGAAGCAGCCAAACAAAGCATTTTAGATCAAATTAAAGCCATAGAAGATGAAATCTTGGAACCTATTAAAAGCTATTTGGAAATGGATCAAATCGATTCTATTGCCCAAGAAACAATGCTGCAAATAAAAGAGTATTACTATAAGAAAAAATACCTCGATCGTATTTTGGCAGAATTCCGCTGATAACGTAATATTGCATCCCGCTGAGCGCCAAAAGACGCAAAATGCCCAGATGGCGGAACTGGTAGACGCGCTAGACTCAAAATCTGGTTATCGCAAGG
>CAZXWT010000319.1:0-1595 GCA_964644475.1 uncultured Sediminibacterium sp.
GCTCAGGTAGTGATTGAGCTAATGGGATTCCTAAATCCCGCATTGAAGAACGTGGAGGACTACAAGCATAAATTATGGGATCACCTATTTTTTATGAGCAATTTTCAGTTAGATGTGGATAGCCCATATCCCATTCCAACTAAGGAAACCTATAAGCAAAAACCAGACCCACTTCCTTATCCTCAACGCAAAATAAAATATGCGCATTTAGGTAAGAACCTAGAATTAGTGATTGACAAAGCAATGGCAGAAGAAGACCAAGAAAAGAAAACTGGTTTTGCACACGCTATTGCACACTATATGAAATTGGCTTATAGCAATTGGCACAAAGAATTAGTGCAGGATGATGCTATTCGTGCAGAATTAAATGCCATTACTGGTGGTGAATTGGAGTTTAGCAACACTCCTTATATCAAACATCGTAACCAGAATTTTGAAAGGGATGAATATCGTTCTGCTGGTGGAAGATGGCAGAACAATCGCAATAGAGGCGGTGGAGGTAGAGGACCTGGTGGTGGTGGCCGTAACAACAATAACAGAAACTTTAAGAAACGTTATTAATCAAATGAGTTCATTTGAAGTTAGAGGTGGTAAAAAATTACATGGCACCATTATCCCTCAAGGTGCAAAAAACGAAGCTTTGCAAATTTTATCTGCAGTAGTATTAAGCAGTGATCCAATTACTATTTCAAATATCCCCAATATTGTGGATGTGAATTTATTAATTGAATTATTACACGAGATGGGAGTGCGTGTAGAAAAATTAGCAGAAGGTGAATATCGTTTTCAAGCAGATCAAATTGATCCATTGTATTTAGCTTCAGAAGATTTTAGAAAAAAGAGTGGAAGACTTCGTGGCAGTGTAATGTTAGCTGGACCCATTTTAGCAAGATTTAAAAAAGCTTATTTACCTAAACCTGGTGGAGATAAAATTGGTAGAAGAAGATTAGATACACATATTATTGGATTTCAAAATTTAGGTGCCACTTATGCATATGATCATGAATTAGCATGCTTTACAATTAGTACGAGTGGCTTGAAAGGTACTTATATGTTATTAGACGAACCTTCTGTAACAGGTACCGCAAACATAGTAATGGCGGCTGTTCTAGCAGAAGGCATCACCACTATTTACAATGCAGCATGCGAACCTTATTTGCAACAATTATGTTCGATGTTGAATAGAATGGGTGCAAAAATAGCTGGCATTGGAAGTAATTTATTAACCATTGAAGGCGTTGAAAAATTAAGGGGTACTACTCATCGCATTCTTCCGGACATGATTGAGATTGGATCTTTTATTGGACTCGCTGCGATGACACAAAGTGAAATCAGAATCAAAGATGCAGGTGTAGAACACTTAGGTATTATACCAGATAAATTTAGATTGTTAGGAATTGATATGGATATTCAAGGAGATGATATTTTGATTCCTGCTCAAGAAGATTATGAGATTCAAACTTATATGGATGGTGGTATCTTAACCATTTACGATAATCCATGGCCAGGATTTACACCTGACTTACTAAGTATTGTTTTGGTAACTGCTACACAGGCAAAGGGTTCTGTATTAATTCATCAAAAGATGTTTGAGA
>CAZXWT010000320.1:0-1595 GCA_964644475.1 uncultured Sediminibacterium sp.
TTACTAATAGAATAAATGTTAGTGCCAATGATTTTAAAGTATTAAAAAATAAATACATAGGCATAAATGGATCTTTTTCAAATACAGATAATGCTATAAGTAGTAGTTCGGTAATTGATGCATATGGTAAAACAACAAATCAATCAGTGAATGTACAAGGCAACTATAACATGAATCTTAGTTTGTGGTATGGTATTGATATCTATAAAGGATTGAATTTGGGTATAAATTTGGGGCCAAATAAAAGCAGGTATGTCAATTTTGTAAATAATATTAGAAATGTGAATGACAATAACTCCATGTCTTATGGATTAAATTTTAATTATTGGGGAGAGCATGCCATTAATTTTTACACACAATTTGGTGCTAGTAATAATCAGACTGTTTCAAGTATAAGGCCAAATGCTTCTACCAATTATTGGTCTTATAATGCATACGGTAATTTCGATATTAAATTAAAGAAAATAAAAACCTATTTAAGCTTTAATATTGAATCGCGCATGTTTCAAAAATCGGTGGTATTTCCAAACCAAAGAGATATCCACATTATAAGTCCTTCCATTAGAAAAACATTTACGAAAACGGATAGCTGGGAAATGAAATTATATGCATTTGATATTTTCAATCAAAATACCAATGTGGAGAGAAGTATTACAAGTAATTTTATTTCAGAAAATATCAATAATGGAATAAGAAGGTATTTCTTATTTAGCCTTATATATAATTTTAATAAAAATGGCAAGCCTGCTAACATGGGTTTCTAATTTAACAATACATTCAAGATAATAGTACCAATGAAATATATAATTACCCTATTTACTTTGTGTTTGACGACCACGATTTTAGCTCAAACCAATTTTATAACAAAAGGCAAAATTAGCTTTGAACGCAGAGTAAGTCAATTTAAGATGAATGAATCCGAAAATGAAGATGATAATATCTGGATGGTAGAGATGAAAAAAGTAATGACTAAGACACCGGCTGATTTTTTTACGCTCAATTTCTCAGAGCATCAGAGCTATTATAAATTAGAGAAAGAAAACCCAGATAATAAATACATGTTTGGTGTACTAAAGCCAAATGAAAATAATTATGTAATGCAGGATTTATCTCAAGGCAAAACCTATATGTCCAGAGCTGTTTTCGAAAATGATTATCAATTAGCTGATAGCATTAAACAGTATGAATGGAAACTCATTGGAGAAGTAAGAGATATTATCGGTTTTGAATGTAAAAAAGCGGTTACTAAAATTTGTGATTCTGTGGTTGTGGTGGCTTTCTATACAGATCAAATCCCTGTAAAAGTAGGTCCTGAAAATTTTAATGGATTGCCAGGCATGATATTAGGATTAGCCATCCCAAGATTAGCTGCAACTTGGTTTGCAACTAAAATAGAATTATACAATGATCCAATTCCTACATTGCCCATTAAAGGCAAAAAAGTAAAATGGATTGATATAAACAATGAATTGTCAAAAGGCCTAAAGCAATGGGGCAGAGAAGGTCATTCAATTGCTTGGCTGACTAATCTTTAAATTACCTTAATCTATCTGCAGCCTTTACCATGCTTTCATCTTTGTAAATTCTTATAACAG
>CAZXWT010000321.1:0-1585 GCA_964644475.1 uncultured Sediminibacterium sp.
TTTATAGGTATTGAAATTTTATCTATTCCATTATATATTTTAACAGGTTCTGATAAAAAGAACTTATTGAGTAATGAGGCTTCTTTGAAGTACTTTTTAATGGGCTCTTTTTCTACAGGCATTTTATTGTTAGGTATCACATTATGTTATGGAGCAATTGGAAGCTTTAGGTTAGAAGCACCGATCATTATTCCTTCTAAAGGAATGGCCATGGAGCAGTATTTATTATCTGCAGGATTAATCTTGATTTTTGCTGCAATGAACTTTAAAGTATCTGCTGCACCATTTCATTTTTGGACACCAGATGTATACGATGGCGCACCTACAGTATTCACCAGTTTTATGGCAACTATTGTAAAAGCTGCTGGCTTTATTGCATTCATTTCCATTTTCCATGTGCAAGCAAAAGCACTTGGCTATTCTTGGATGTTATTATTAACTTTTGTAATTATTGCTACATTATTAATTGGTAATATTTCTGCAGTTTTCCAAAGAAGTGTAAAAAGAATGCTGGCATATTCTAGTATAGCACAAGCAGGATTTATGTTATTTGCTTTATACGGCGTTTCTGATTTTGCAAATGAGGGTATCTTGTTGTATGCAGTGGTTTATTCAATTGCATCCATTGGCGTTTTTGCTGTATTGGTTAAAATGAAAGATTATAGTTTTGAAGCTTTTAATGGATTAGCAAAAACCAATCCTTTATTAGCATTTGTTACTACTGTTTTCTTATTGTCATTGGCTGGTATTCCTTTGACTGGAGGATTTTTCGCTAAATATTATATGTTGAATGCTATCCTAACTGCTGGTGCAGGATTATGGGTTGTGATTATTGCCATATTATTTGCTGCAATTAGTGTGTACTATTATTTCAAACTTATACAGGCTATGTACTTTGTACATGGTAGTCCAGCTATCAAAGAATTTCCAAAGACCTATACATACAAATTAGTGGTTTTGGCTATTATTCTATTGATTCTAGGCGTTTTCCCTAACTTATTGTTCAATTATCTATACTTTTAGCCGTTCCTCAAATAAACAGTCAATAGATCCTTGCATTGTCTAATCTATGCTACCTTTAGGTCTCTCTTAAACTTTGTATTATGACCCTTCAGGATTCATTTGTATTGGCTTGGCGCACCGTAAAAAGTAATAAATTAAGAACTGGTATCACAGTGGCTATTATTGCTTTCGGTATTATGGCCTTAATTGGCATTATCACTGCTATTTCTGCAATGAATCAAAGCTTAAAAGAGAACTTCTCTTTTATGGGAGCGAATGCTTTTAGCATAAGGTATAAAGAGATGAATGCAAGAATGGGTGGCCCAAATCAAGGAGAAGAATTTTCTAAAACAAAAAAAGGGAAGAAAGAGAAAAAATCTAACCTCGATAAAGTGATCAGACTAGAAGAATCCACATATTTCAAACAACATTTTGGGTTTAATAGAGCTCAGGTTTCAGTGTATAGAAGAGGTAATGGTAATAACGAACTACATTATAAGAATAGAAAAACGAATCCACAGATCACTATGTTTGGTGCTGATGAAAACTATTTGGCTGTAAGCGGATACACATTATCACTTGG
>CAZXWT010000322.1:0-1569 GCA_964644475.1 uncultured Sediminibacterium sp.
AATCCTTGCTTTTCAAATAGTCTCCTAGCTCTGTACATATGAAAAGCTGATGTCACAAGGATTATTTTCTTTTGTGTACCAATCAATTTTTTTACTGCTTTAGCTTCGTCAGCTGTATTTTCTACATCTTTAGTTATGAAAATATTTTCTTGAGGTATTCCACTTTTAATAGCGTATTCTTTTAGAATCTCACCTTCAGTTTTTTGAACATTATCCCAAGGCATTTTACCTCCTGTAAAAACAAGTCTATTAGCTTTACCTGCTTTAAACAAATCAAGTCCTCCAAAAAACCTATCTGGGTCACCCCATTCTAAATAGGTTGAATCTCCCACCTTATTTATTTCTAACATGCCACTAAGCACCACTATGGCATCTGCACTATCAATAGCACTTATTGGCTTCCTGTATTCATTTCCTTCTACTAGTTTAAAAAAGTTATTTGAGAAAATAGGAGTGGATATGATATAAAGCACTCCAATGGCAGTATAAATAAGCTTTTTCTTATTCCTAATTAAACCTATAAGTATTAGTATTATTACTAGCATTATAGGTAGGACGAATGTGGGTAGTATTTTGTGGAGATAGATCATTTATTGAAGGTTTAAAGTCTAAATAATTGATAATCAAATATATATAATTTATAAATTGAATGTTTTATTTGGTAAAAGTCTTACACACTAGTATTTTTGCATTATGAAGATAGTATCTATTACCGAAGCTCAAATTCCAGGTGTTAAACTGATCAATTTTGAGCGTTTTACTGATAAGCGTGGTTTTTTTACAGAGACTTTTAGAGTGTCTGATTTTATCAATAATGAATTAGAATGTTTTCCAAATGGCATTATGCAAGCAAATGAGAGTTATTCTCGTCGCAATGTATTAAGAGGTTTGCATTTTCAGTGGAATCCTAATATGGGTAAATTGGTGAGAACTATCACTGGCCATATGGTGGACTTGGTTTTAGACTTACGTCAAGGTTCGCCTACCCAAGGTAAGATAATGGCATTTAATATGCCTGCTAATTCAACAGATGGAACCACTAGTTGGATCTGGGTGCCTGAAGGATGTGCACATGGTAATTTCTTTTTAGAAGATTCTTATATAGAGTATTTCTGTTCAGGTTCTTATAATGGAGAATGTGAAGCAGGAGTGTCTCCATTTGCAGAAGATATTGATTGGAGTATCTGTGATCCCAAATTGAAAAACTTATTCGTTGATTTAAAAGATAGCTTTATTGCAACTTCAAAGGATATCAATGGTTTATCGGTAAAGCAATGGTTGGCAAGAGAAGATGCTAAACAATTCACTATCTAATTTATTTGTTTAGAATCATGAGTCAATCTATATTAATTACAGGGGCTGCTGGTAAATTAGGTGCTGCAGTATGGGCATTATTACCCGAATCAATTTGTGCTACTAGAGCAGATTTTGATTTGTCTAATGCAACTCAAATGAGTGCTTTCTTGGATCAACATCCTCAAGTAACTACCATCTTACATTGCGCTGCAATGATCTCTCCTCCAAAAATTAATGAAGATATTGCTCAAGCTATTCAGTCTAATATTATTG
>CAZXWT010000323.1:0-1552 GCA_964644475.1 uncultured Sediminibacterium sp.
GCACTTGCAAAAAGAATGGCAGACATTATTGATATTGATACAGGCCCAGTGATTGAAGGAGAAAAAACCATTGAACAAATGGGAGAAGACATTTTAGAATATTGTATTAAAGCAGCTAGCGGTGAAGTAACACCTAAAGCAGTATTGTTAAACCAAGACGATTTTATTCCATGGAAGCGTGGGGTGAGTTTATAAAGTAAAAATAGATTGTTAGCATGAAACCTTTTTTAGACGAAAACTTTTTGTTAAAAACCAAGACAGCACAAACGCTTTACCATGAGTATGCACAAAAGATGCCTTTGATTGATTATCACTGTCATCTTTCTCCACAACAAATAGCTGAAAATATACAGTTTCGTAATATCACAGATGCTTGGTTGTCTGGGGATCATTACAAATGGCGTGCCATGCGTACCAACGGAGTGGATGAATCTTTTTGTACGGGAAATAAAACCGACGAAGAAAAATTCATGAAGTGGGCAGAGACGGTTCCTTATACCATGCGCAACCCATTATACCATTGGACGCATTTAGAGTTACAAAGATATTTTGGTGTAAAGGAAATCTTAAATCCAACATCTGCTAAATCCATTTTCGATACCACTTCTGCTATGTTGCAAGACCCTAGTTTTTCAACACAGGGCTTGGTGCAAAAAATGAATGTGCGTGTGATATGTACCACCGATGATCCGATTGATTCTTTGGAGTACCATCAACAAATTAAAGAAAGCAATTTTGGAACCAAAGTGTTTCCTGCTTTCCGTCCCGATAAAGCAATGGAAGTAAGCAATGCCGCAAATTTTATTGCTTATGTAAAAAAATTAGAACAGGCTTCTAATTTATCTATTTCTACTTTCGAAGATTTCTTATTTGCATTACAAAACAGACATGATTTTTTTGCTAGTATGGGTTGTAATGTAAGTGACCACGGCTTGGAAGAAATTTATGCAGAAGATTTTACGGGTACCGAGATAGAAGCCATTTTTGTAAAAGTGCATTGTGGTAAAGAATTGAATTTGGCAGAACAACGCAAATTTAAATCATGCATGCTATTGCATTTTGCAGAATGGGATTGGGAAAAAGGATGGATTCAACAATATCACTTAGGCGCTTTAAGAAACAACAATGCCCGCATGTTGCAAAAATTAGGGCCCGATACTGGATGGGATAGTATTGGGGATTTTTCGCAAGCAGCAGCATTGGCTAAGTTTTTAAATAAATTAGACAGTGACGATAAATTGGCTAAGACTATTATTTATAATTTAAATCCTGCAGATAATGAGTTAATGGCTACCATGATTGGTAATTTTAACGATGGATCGGTTGCAGGGAAAGTACAATATGGTAGTGGTTGGTGGTTCTTGGATCAAAAAGATGGAATGGAGCGACAAATTAGTGCCTTGAGCAATATGGGATTGATTAGTCGTTTTGTGGGTATGTTAACGGACTCAAGAAGCTTTCTTTCTTATCCAAGACATGAGTACTTCCGCCGAATAGTATGTAATCTTTTTGGAAATGAAATAGAAGAAGGCGAACTTCCGAACGATATTGC
>CAZXWT010000324.1:0-1550 GCA_964644475.1 uncultured Sediminibacterium sp.
CATTCCCATTGATGGATGGCGGGCCCGTTGATAGAGACCATATCTATGTATTACACAAGCGACCCGATCTTATTGGTGGGGGTAAACAAGTATCCAATGGTCTTTATTTGGGTGGCAATATGGATCAAGTAATCGAAGCCATTAACACCAATGCTATTAATAGAACTGAAATTCAACTTTTTATAGGCTATTGTGGATGGGATCCAGGAGAGTTGGAAGAAGAGGTAGATGAAGGAAGTTGGGCAATCTTAAATTAAAAAATCGGAATGACCAAAATCGACCGATTTTAACCGATTTGATGGGGGTGTCTTCCTCACGCAGGGTTATAATAATTATAGCTTCGTTGCGATCATTCTTATTACAACCGCTGGACCTTCATGATACTTGCCTTCACTCAATTGTATTTGCGCATACTCCAAAAAATCAATGCTTAAATCTTTAAAATCTTCTGAAAGAATTTCCTTAGTATTAAGCATATCAATATCCTTTGGACCTCCTGAATTATTTTTTAATTGTTCAGGGCAAAAGGTTTCTAAAATGATTGTACCTCCTGGCTTTAGCCATTGAATACTATTTTTAAATAAAATTTTGCGAATTACTGTAGGCAAATGCACATAAATGAATGCTACTGCATCAGCGCTTTCAGCTACATAATTCGCAAATGCTGCATCCATTACTTGGAAGTCAATGACTACACCATATTTTAATGCTAAGTGATCTGCCTTAATTTTAGCTGCCTCACTTAAATCAAAAGCTTGCACATTCCATCCCTCTCTTGCCGCATGCACTGCATTTCGGCCTTCTCCGTCGCAAGGCAAAATAATTTTACCTGGTGCAATTTTTTTTAATGAATCGGCAAAAAATACATTGGGCAGTTCACCATAAACATAGTCTCTTTCACTATACCGCTCTTCCCAAAATGATCTCATTGTTTATTTATTTTTTACTCCAAATTTTCTTAAAATATCTTCCATTAAACACCACTTTGTAATGGAAGATTGAAACAAATTGGCACCAACAAACAAAGTAAACCAAATCCAATGAATGTTTACAAAATAAGCTAATAATACACTAATGATGATGAAAATTCCAGCAATTGCTCTTATATACCTGTCCATAGTTTTAATTTTTTAATTAAATAATGATTTTTCTACTGCTAACACAAATGCCCTTATAGGAAACTGTGTTGATTGAGTTGTATTGTGTACTTCTATTTCTTTCAATGCTTTATCTGCATTGGATTCAGAAGTAAAACTAAAAATAAAAACAGAATCATACTTGCCTACTCCTCTACTAAACCAGTCATCCAACATATTCGTATCTATGCTGTTTTTAACACCCATAGTGTCTGTTATACTAAATACAGGGATAGCTGCTTTTTTTAATATAGTACTTACCATTTCAGTATCTTCTTTGATGGCTGCTACAATTAATAGTTTCATAGAATTGATTTGATTAGATTGAATTAATTACTTGATTTTATTACGCATCATTTTAAAATACAATAATGGCACAACAACCAAAGTCAAGAAAGTTGAAGTAACTGTTCC
>CAZXWT010000325.1:0-1548 GCA_964644475.1 uncultured Sediminibacterium sp.
AGGGTTATCTGTTTTATAAGGACTCCAAACAGAAAAAAGAATTCTTCTCTCTGTTAATGAATTTACTTGAATACCAAAATATCCTTCAGCAAAACCATTGGCCATAAAGTAAGAACCGACAACATCATTTCCATTTGGAACTGTTATCTCGCTATAGAATTCAGTAATATCTGAACTTGGTATGGTATATTTAAGATGTACTGATGGGCCTCTTCTTCCCCAGTAGAAATAATTGTCCACGTTATCTTTTACAAATGCCGTTTCACTATTGATAGCAGTCCCACTGATAACAATTGAGCTTACAGTTCCGAAACTAGCTCCAGACTTTGAAATTCCCTGTAGCTCAATCAATACATATCCAGGTTCAACATGATCCCATTTGCCTACATAAAATTCTTTTTCCTCACTTCCCTCAACAGTCACTTCTTTAGAAATACCCTGAATGGTAACTTTCAACTTGTTTTTACCACCAGGATTCAAATTCAGTGAAAGATTTAGTGTGCCATTTTGAGAGAGATTTACATAGATATTTACCTTAGTTGAGGTGGATGACCAATCTATTAAACCAGCATTAGTAACCTTGCCGCCGTTATTGGTCCAAGTATTTCCACCTACTGGAACGATTATTTTGTTTGCCTCATGGGTTTGGGGTTCATTCTGTTTGCCAGGCAAAGCATTAACTTGGGAACTAAAGGAAGTTAAAAGCAGAAAGGGAATAAGTAGCTTAATCATGGTACAATTTAATCAATTGGCTATTAAATTATATCAAAAATGTTCCATTCAAGCAATTTGGAACATAGTTCTAGACTTTTTTGTTGACTTCGTTTTCAAATGAAGATAATTTCAAAGCTGTTATTAAACCAAAAATCAAAGAATTAAAAACCAAAAAAATTAACAAATGAAAAAATTTGTATTCATGATGGCTATTATAGCTTCATCAACTAGCTTGTTTGCACAAGCACCAAAATCGGCAGGACAAATATTTATGGAAGGGAAAGATAAGGGCAAAAAATTCCAATTAGGTTCAGACAAAGCTATGAAAGTAGTATTAGAGAACATCAAATCTTATAATCTAAATGATGGATCAGATATCCCTCAGTATGTAGCAGATACAAAACCTGGTAGTTTGCAATCTTTAATTACTGATTGGCATAAAAGCATGAAATCATTAAATGAAGTTCCGCATGCAGTTTTGCCCATTAAAGTAGAAGGTGGGAAAAATGAAACAGTTTTAGTAATGGCTGATGAAGATAGAGTGTACAAAAATGGCTCTACTCAAAAGCTATCTGTATTTGAACTATTTGAAGTGACTCCAGATGGAAAAATTGCTTCGTTTAATCAATACACTCAAATTCCTACAACTAATGAATTTGGTCAAACTACAGGAGGCAAGTTATATTCATCTACTGATCCAAAAATAAATGGTTCAACTTTTCAATTCTCAAATAGAGGTGAAATAGCAACAATGGAAAAATTCATGAAAGCATACAATGAAATGGATGTAGCTACATGTTCAAGCATCCTTGCAGAAAAAGTGAAGCTTCATGA
>CAZXWT010000326.1:0-1548 GCA_964644475.1 uncultured Sediminibacterium sp.
AATTAATAATCATCAATTAATATCATGCTACAGTCTTCAACCATACAATTTTTAAAACTTCTAAAGAAGAATAACAATAAAGAATGGTTTGACAAGAATAGAAAAACGTATGAGTTAGCAAAAGCTGATTATCTAGATTTTGTGTCGAAGGTCTTACATGAAATTCAATCATTCGACAATACCTTAATGGAGTTACATCCCAAACAATGCGTTTTTAGATTGAATAGAGATGTACGATTTAGCAAAAACAAAGATCCATACAAAACCAATTTTGGGGCAAGTTTTAGCAAGGGTGGAAAGAAAATACAATGTGCAGGCTATTATTTTCATTTAGAGCCTGGAGCTAATTTTATTGGCGGTGGTTTATGGATGCCGATGGCGCCAGATTTAAATAAAGTTAGACAAGAGATTGATTATTGTTTTAAAGAATTTAACAGCATTCTCAAGAAGTCTATTTTTAAAACCACTTATGGAGATATGGATTCATCTGCTAAATTAGTGCGTCCACCCAAAGGCTTCGAAATAGACAATCCTGCGATAGAGTATTTAAAATTGAAAAGCTTTGTGGCTACAAGATCAATTCCAGATGCAGCTTTGACAGATAAGCTACTTATTAAAAATGTGGTGAAAGATTTTAAAACCATTGCTCCATTAATACATTTTTTGAATAGAGCAATTGATTGATAACCTATTTAACAAATGGGTCGGACCATTTATTATCGGTATATACATTTTTACCAGTTAGTGTTTTTATAAATGCTACTATTGCATTGGACTCCTCAATAGTTAGATTTAACTTCTGTCCAATATTATTTGGTCTTAATTTAGGATCTAAGTTTGAATTTCTGGCTACAATAATATTGTTATAATGATTTAGTACAGCTTCGACCGATTTGAATTCACCTGTGTGCATCATTGGTGTATTTGGGATTCCACTTGAATTAATTAAATCTCTTAAAGAAGGCGATTTTGTATTATTAATATCCAACAATGGACTGCCAATAGTACCAATTATGCCATTACTTTTACTGTTTGTATCAATATCAAATTCAGGTGCTTTATGACAACCCTGACATCCTGCTCCTCCAGCAATCCTGTTACTATTTGCATCGAATATTGGCGGAGTATTGAATAAATCTTTTCCCTGATTTTCTTGTGTTGTAAAATTGGGGAAGAGTCGATTATCATTATTTACTTGTGCTCTTCCAATGTCATATTTACTATCAAAAGATTGAATACTTCTAATAAATTGTGCCAGTGATTCTTGCATTCTATTTTCAGTGATGATAGTATCACCATAAGCAAATTTGAATAATTCTTTATAATAGCCAATACCACTTAATTTAGTAATTAATGAATTTAGATTACTCCTTCCATTTATACCACTAAAGCCCATTTCTGCATGATCTTGTATGGGCATAGTTGTTTGAACTTCAAGACTCGCAGCTCTTTTGTTCCAAAAATATTTTTCTTCTGTAGAAAATCTATTATTGACTAATCGCATTGAATGTCTAATAGTAAGTCCTGATTCCACCCCTTTACTTTGTA
>CAZXWT010000327.1:0-1543 GCA_964644475.1 uncultured Sediminibacterium sp.
AAGCCATCAAAGATCATTCTGATTTTTTGACCAGGATTAATCAAGACTAAATCCATCGGTTCAATAAATAGTTCAACTGCATGATCAATTTTAGCAGGTACCATTTCTACAATCATTTCTCCTTCTTTTACAATCTCGTTGATACCAGATTTTTTGGCTTTAATGATTTGACCATCTTGAGGAGCAACCAGCCATTTTTGGTTACCTCTGCTTATATAGTTAGCAAGGGTATTTTTATTTTTTGCTAGTTCTCCTGTTGTTCCTGCAATTTCTCCTCTAGATGTAGCAATCTCGCTTCTTGATTTAAATATTTTATCGTCTGCTTCTTGTCTAATAGAATTAATATCAATTTTTATAATATTAATTTCTTGTTTGGTATTTAGAAGCTTCTGTTGTTTTTCCGTTAATATCGCCAGTGCTTTGTTGCTTTGAGCAGTTCTTCTCTCCAATTCAACCATTGGAATAACTCCTTGGTTAAATAATTGTTTACCTCTGGTTAATTGTTCAGTCGCAATTTTATAATCTACTTCTGCAGAAACCACTTCCGAACTATCACTGATTAATTTTCTTCTGTATTGCTCTATTTTATTTTCGTAAGAGCTTACTTTTAAATCTCTATTATTTTCAATAGCCCTAATTTGACTTTCAATAGCATTGATTTTCTCACTGTAGAATAATAGTTTTTGTTCTTTAGAAACCAATTGATCTTTGGTTCTTGCTACCAGGTTGGTGTCTAAATAATCATCTTTAATATCTGCCAATTCCACTAAAGTGTCTCCTTTCTTTACAACATCACCTTCTTTGATATACCATTTGACAATCTTACCTGGAATAACTGTGTTTATTTGTTGAGGTCTTTGGTCTTGATAAAGGGTGGTTACATGCCCAGTGCTAGATATGTTTTGTGTCCATGGCATGAATAAAATAAATAACAAGAAAGCAAAGATCCCTGCTACCCAATAGCCAATCTTGCTATTTTTATCGTACCTATAGATAAATTTAGCCGACTTAGGGCTATACTTGGTCTCGTTAGTAATTGTTTCTATAGTGTTTTTCATATTTTATTCAATAGAGGTAAAATAACTTTAGGCGATCCAATCTGTTTGATCTTGCCTTTTTCTAACCAAATAATTACATCGCAGTTTTCTGCAAATGGGATATAGCCACTTGCTACAAAACAAGTAGTGTTTTGTAGGGTAGCAATATAATTGGAGATCTTTCTACTTGATTCAGCTCCTGCTAATTCAAATGGCTCATCTAGAATCAATAATTCAGGATGATTTGTAATAGCTCTTAATAACAATATTTTTTTAGCAATGATAGTGCTAAGTCCTTTGCCAGTGGGTTGCAATGGGGTATATAAGCCTTCAGGTAAATGACTGATAAAATCACTAATTTCTAGCACTTCTGCTAAGTCCATTATTTCTTTTGGTGTAATGGCGTTATTACCCATGCAAATATTGTCATATAGGGTGCCATCGAATATATCTTGTTCATTATAGAATATACCAATGCTTTTTCTGTATTCGTTTTGATTGATATT
>CAZXWT010000328.1:0-1543 GCA_964644475.1 uncultured Sediminibacterium sp.
AATGAAGAAGGAAGGATCATCGAAATCATGAATGATAAAATGGTCATGATTGAAGTGCGTGGGGTGAAGTTTCCAGCCTATATGGATCAAATTGATTTCCCCTATTTTAAAAGATTTACGGAGAAGAAATTATTTCCTACTAAAGCTTCTGCCAACAAAGTGTATATTGATCAAATTCCTAAAGAGAAGATACTTAAAAACGACAGCAAGGAAGATGCAGGAATTTGGTTGTATTTAGTACCAAAATTTAGATTGGATGATTTCAATGACGAAGTGGTAGATTCAATGAAAGTATTTCTTTCTAATAGAACAAGGGTAGGATATAAATTTGATTATGCCCAAACCACTAACGCCAATACTGACTTTTCTTTGGCTTCTACATTACCACCTCATACCGATTTTTATATCCACGATATCGATTTTGAAATGGTGAATGACGGGCTTGGTTTTTTTGTGGATTTTTCTTTAATAGAAGCACACAAGAAAAAATCAGATCATTTTGAAACACAGATCAAAATTAAACCAAAGCAGTTCTTTCAAAAAATAGAGCAATTAAAAGAAGATGGCACGCCCAATATTGCCTATCATTTATTTGATCAATATCCAGATAAAGAAGAAGACAATCATGTGCCTTTAGATGTTTTAAGAAATGCTGGTTTTAAAGTATACGATGCCTCTAAAATAAAAGAACATATTCCCAAAGCGCGATCTGTGGTGGATTTACATATCGAAAAATTAGTGGATAGATTCAATCATCTTACCAATGCAGAAATTCTTCAGATTCAATTGTCCGAATTTGAGAAATGGCTGGAATTAGCCCAATTAAATCATTTACCTAGCATGATTTTTATACATGGTGTTGGCAAGGGTAAATTAAAACAAGAGATCCACGATCTGTTAAAAGTAAAATCCGGCATAAAAAGCTTTGTAAATCAATACAATGAGTTTTATGGCTACGGTGCCACTGAAGTATTCTTTTCCTAAAGGAGACTCTTAAGGGAAAGTTGTACCTTTGCATTACTACAAACCCGAGCTATCGTGGCAAGCAATTGCCAAGGAAAGTCCGGACAGCATAGAGTAACCCACCGGTGAATAGCCGGCGTCTCAAGCAATTGAGGCAGAGAAAGTGCCACAGAAAATAACTACCTCGCAAGAGGAAAAGGTGAAAACGTGAGGTAAGAGCTCACGAGTCTTTTAAGTGATTAATAGATTGGGTAAACCTTGGGTGCTGTAATGCCACGTATAGGAACGCTTAAGAGCGACTCGTTCAAGTTCCAGGGTAGGCAGCATGACTTCAGCAGTAATGTTGAAGCTAGATAAATGATAGTTTAGAAACAGAATCCGGCTTACGAGGCTTGTAGTATTTTTTAACCCGAGTCCATAAGGACTCCAAATAAAGATCATGACAATAGAACAATTGAAGCGCATGAGGGACCAAGTGAGTGTCCTGAGGAGGTTTCTTTGACGTTGATAATAGATTACAAAAAGTAGATCAAGACAAACAAATGTCCTTGTCTCCCGGTTTTTGGGATGATAATACTCG
>CAZXWT010000329.1:0-1534 GCA_964644475.1 uncultured Sediminibacterium sp.
CTATTTTTTCTAAATCTGTGGTGAACTGTCCTCCTAATGCTTGTTTTTTAGTCGCTATATTCTGATGTATCAAAGTTTTTATATCATCTCCATTTCTATATGCCGATAATAAATCAGTTTCAGAAGTAGAGAATAAACAGTTTTTCATTTTCCCATCTGCAGTTAATCTCATTCTATTACAATCCCAACAAAATGGAGCGCTCATAGTGCTAATAACCGCAAATGTCCCTTTATGTCCAGGTACTTGATAATTCTTAGCGGTCTCATGTGCTAATCTTTCAATAGGAGTAAAGTCGTAATTTGTTTTTATCCTATCCAAAATTTCTTGTAAAGTGATTACCTTTTCTCTGTTCCATTGGTTTCCATCAAATGGCATAAACTCAATAAAACGTATATGTATGGGGGTCTCTTTAGTCCATTCTATAAAATCCAATATTTCCGAATCATTGACTCCCTTCATTGCCACCACATTCACTTTAACGCCAATGCCATTATCTAACATCAGCTGAATATTACGCATCACTTGCTCATGTTGATCTCGCTTGGTCATTAAAATAAAACGATCTCTTTGTAAAGTATCTAAACTAATATTCAATGATCGAATATTAGCATTTTTTATTTCGTTGACAAATTCATGCAACCTTGTTGCATTCGTTGTCATGGTTAATTGAATACCTAGTTTTGCTAGTCTATTTAAAATGGCTGCAAAATCTTTTCTAACTAAAGGCTCTCCACCTGTTAATCTAATTTTAGTCACCCCCTCTTCTACAAAAGTCTTGGCAATGGCTTCAATTTCATCCGCCTGCATGAGTTGAGCATTTGGCGTGAAATGATAATCTTCTTCCGGCATGCAATAAAAGCATCTTAAATTACAATTATCCGTTAAGGAAATCCTCAAGTAATCGTGTATTCTATTAAAATTGTCTTTAATCATTGTTGTTGATCTCCTTCAATAATGCCTGATAATCTTCTTTTGTATCAATATCTAATAATCCTTTTTCAAAATGTAATTTAGCCACTTCTTCTGGCCTTGATTGAATTATTTTCTTTGCACCTATATCTCCTTTCAAAGAAATTATTTCATCAAAAATGGTTTGATGAAATAAAGCCGGCGTACCCATTACTTGATCATAATAAGCCGCAGCCATAGGCGTATCTTTTTCTTTTTGTAATTCTAAAAGAGCAGTAATGGTGTTTTCTGTGATATATGGCTGATCGCATACTACAACCATCACGCCATCTAGTGCTTGATTTTGTGCTTTGGCAGTATTTAATCCAATTCGAATAGAACTTGCCATGCCTTCTTGCCAATGAGCATTATGTACAATTTTAATATCTAGCTTTGGTAATTGTGCTTGAATAGTTTCTGCAGATGCTCCCAAGACTATATATACCGGAAAGCTTACTGCTTTTTTGACAATATGAATCATTCTATTGATTAATGTCTCGCCTTCCACATTCAATAATTGTTTAGGGCTACCCATTCGCTTGCTTTCGCCAGCAGCAATAATTAAAACAGCACAATGATTAATAG
>CAZXWT010000330.1:0-1533 GCA_964644475.1 uncultured Sediminibacterium sp.
TTATTCCTTCTCTGCCATTTCAATTGACTTTTTTACGCTTCCGTATTTGGTCAATAAATCAGCAGCTTTTTGTTCGTCGTTGGTGTGAAGTTCATCCATAATCATTTTGACCCCTCTTTCAAAGAGTTTTTGATTAGTGAGTTGCATGTTCACCATTTTATTACCCTTTATTCTTCCAAGCTTTATCATCACCGAAGTTGATAGCATATTCAGCACCATTTTTTGAGCAGTACCACTTTTCATTCTGGTGCTACCTGTAATAAATTCTGGTCCTACCACTACTTCAATGGGGAAATCCGCTTCATCAGAAACTGGGCTATTCTTATTACAGCTAATACTGCCTGTTGCAATTCCGGCTGCTCTACATTTTCTTAAACCTCCAATCACGTAGGGGGTGGTACCGCTTGCTGCGATACCCACCACTACGTCTTGATTAGAAATTTTATATACTTGTAAGTCTAGCCAAGCTTGCTCTAAATCGTCTTCGGCATTCTCAACTGCTTGAAACATGGCTTGATGACCACCCGCAATAATACCAATTACTAAATCGTTCGGAACGCCAAAAGTAGGAGGGCATTCACTTGCGTCTACTAATCCTAATCTTCCGCTGGTTCCTGCTCCTATATAAAATAAGCGTCCTCCATTTTTTAGTTTTTCAGTAACTGCATCTACTAATAAATGAATATTGGGAATCACTTTCTCCACCTCATATGCTACTTTTTGATCTTCCTTATTAATATTGGTCAATATCTCTTCTGTAGAGAATTGATCAATATTATTATACAAGGATTCCTCCTCAGTAGTTTTATTAAATTCTTTATTCATCTATAAATTATGCGCCGGCTAAGGTCTTTAAAGCTTTTACAAATTGGTCTAATTCTTGGGTAGTTGTGTAGAGATTTGGTGTAATTCTGCAGCCATGCACATTCGCATAATCTATGGCAACAGTAAAGATGTTAAACTCTTTTAATAATCGCTGAGCCAGGTCTCCAGGTTTGATGCCTTCAATACCCACATTCGCAATACCACAACTTCTTGCTGCATCAGCAGGTGTATTCACTATAATTTTTGGAATATTACGCACTTTCTCTGACCAGTACAATTGTAAATAACGCAATCTTGCTTCCTTGCGTTCATGTCCAATCATTTCATAATAATCTATAGAATCATTAATGGTTAAATCTGTATGAACAGGGTGGGTACCAATATGATTTAGTCTTTTGATTTTGTTTTTTTGTTTTTCTCCATCAGCCAAAAGGGGCCAGGTGTTTTCAATGCTAGTTTTATTTATATATAAAATGCCCGCTCCTAATGGAACGCTTAACCATTTGTGTAAGGATGCTGCATAATAATCACAATGTAAATCTTCAATACGGTATTGAATATGAGCAAATGCATGTGCTCCATCTACCATTACTTTTACGCCATGTTCATGCGCCATGTCACATATTTTTCTGATTGGTAAAATATGACCTGATATATTAATCATATGACTTACCAAAATCATTTTTGTTTTTGGTGTGATGGCGTTTT
>CAZXWT010000331.1:0-1519 GCA_964644475.1 uncultured Sediminibacterium sp.
CCTGCGGCAAATGCCAATTCAGAAGGCACCCACCAATAGCCCCAAGCTTTATTAATCTTAGCATGTTCGGGCTGGTTTAATTCATAACGAATCTCTACACGCTCTCCTATTTTTGATTGGTAAACTTCTTTAGATAATGGCAGCACGTAAGTCTTTTTATCTTCTGTAAAAATGGCTACTATCTTATCCTCTCTTTGCTCAATTAATGCAGGAGTGATTTCACTATCAAAATAATCTGGTGTTCTGCTAAATGGCAAATACACAAAGAATAATGAAAGGAATAATATAATAGCGGATTTAATCATAATAAAAAGAGCCCCTGATATTGCTACCAAGGACTCTTAAAGCTAGATTGTCATATAATTTAATTACTTAAACTTCTAAAGTCAACAGGAACCAATTTACTTACCCCTGGTTCTTGCATGGTTACACCATAGATCACATCCACTGCACTCATGGTTTGTTTATTGTGTGTTACAATAATAAACTGAGAGTTATCAGAAAACTTCTGAATCATTTGTGTGAACTTACCTACGTTCGCGTCATCTAATGGAGCATCTACCTCATCCAAAATACAGAATGGAGCTGGCTTAATTAAATAGATTGCAAACAACATCGCTGTTGCAGTCAATGTTCTTTCTCCTCCACTCAATTGAGTAATAGAAGAAGGACGCTTCCCCTTAGGCTTCGCAACAATCTCTACTGCAGTTTCAGCTAAATTATCTGGATCAACTAAGATCAAGTCACAAGAATCTTCTTCTGTAAACAATGCTTTAAACACTTTTTGGAAGTTTTCTCTTGCTGTATTGTATGTTTCTAAGAATGCCTGGTTAGCTGTTGCTTCTACTTCTTGAATAGTTAACATCAAGCTTTCTTTTGCATCCACTAAGTCATTCTTTTGCTCTAAAATGAAATCATAACGCTTCTTCATTTCAGTATACGCTTCGATAGCTGTTGGGTTAACCTCGCCCATATTTTCCAAGCGTTTCTTCATTTTCTCTACACTAGCTTGTAATTCTTCTAGGCTTTCTTCTGTTTGTCTACCCTTATCCAACACCTCTTCTAATTCTACTTTAAACTCCACACTCAAACGCTCTTTCATTCCAGCCAAAGACAATTTCAAGTTGTTTAATTTATCCTTGATCTCGTTGATCAATTGATCCATTAACTCTTTAGATTTTACTTGAAGTCTTAAAGCACTTTCTTTTTCTTGTAATTGAGTTCTTAAAGTATAATAAGCTTGGTCTGCTTCGTTTAATTTAGTCTCTTCTGCTTCTTTGGTTCTTAATAATTCTACCAATTCGGCTTCAACAGCTGCTAATTGCTCTCTACTTTCTACGATAGCAGAAGAAGCCTCAGTCAATTGAGTAGTATTGGTTTGGATTTGTGCGTGTAAGTCAACCAATTGGTTTTCTTTGAACACCACTTCCTGTTGCAATGATTCAATCTTACTTTGTTGTTTTGTCAATTGTAAATTCATTTCATTGAATTCACCAGAAGCCAAATGATAAGCTTGCTC
>CAZXWT010000332.1:0-1517 GCA_964644475.1 uncultured Sediminibacterium sp.
ACAAATATTTATATACTTCGTAAAAAACCTGTCCTTTATTTTCTGTTCTGGTTGAGATATAATGCTCTGGTGATAAATGTTGCACTTGCTCGAAAGGCGCAGCAGCACTATGATCGAAGATTAGTAAATCAAAATTTCTTTGAGTGTCTTGATAAACATATTCTAAAGGAGTGGATTTGCCATCCCATGTAACTACGAGTAATGATTTTTTTGTAGGCATTATGATTTGTTTTCCTTTGTATAGGCTACAAATGACTTAGTGAGTCCTAGAAATTTTTCAAGAAATAAATGGGCTCCTAGAAACATTTGCTGGTATTCGGTTTTAGAAATAAGTCTTACTTCTCTTACTAACGAAATGGCCTGCTCTTTATTATTGGTTTTAGGAATATGTCCTAAATTAAAATGTTGTGTTAGAAATACTTGAACGCCAAAAGGTAAAAATTGAAAGAATGGAAATACCCAATGTGGCTCTATGGGAAAATATTTATTCGGAGTTTGAATAAAATAGGCCTTGCCCACTCTTTTGATTTCATTGGCCATTTTTTCTTGGTTCTCTTTGGTGAACAAATGTTCAATCACTGAATTAGAAAAAACCAAATCAAAACTTTTATCTGCAATTCCCTCTAAATGGGTAGCGTCTCCCTTAATACTTGTGAAACCTGGTGTGCTAACATCCGCCTTGTATAAATTCAATAAAACAATTTCTGATTGGCCATTTAATTGAAAGCCCATACTCTTCCAATATGCCTCAGTTCCCCCTATGTCCAAAATCTTGATTGACTTTTTGCCACCGGCTGAAATTTCATCAAAAAACTGTCTAAAAAACCCAAATCTTCTGTTTCTAAAATATGTAGAAATTGCCTCTTTCATTGCTTCAAAACTATTGAAAATATAGCTAGTAAAATCCCTGTTTTATTTCTTATTTTTGTTAATTATAACATAAATGAGGAAAATTCTTAATTATACTAGCTTTTATAATAGCCTTGGACCACTGAAAGTCTTCTCAAGGGAACAGGCGGAGCAGTTTTTCCCAAAATTCGACAGTCGAAGGCTCTTTGAATGGAAGCAAAAAGACTATCTATACAAATTGACCAATAAATGGTACTGCTTTACCAATATACCCAATACCCTAGGTGTTCAATACTTAATTAGTAATTCATTGTGCAAGCCCTCTTATATTTCTTTGGAATCTGCGTTGTGCTATTATCAATTAATTAATGATGGACCATTAATGAATGAAGCGACGCTCTTGGTGCATGCGATAACTCAACACAAAACGGTAATGTATACTACTCCGAAAGGAAATTATAATTATCGCAAAATCAAGCCCAGCTTGTTTTTGGGCTATGATAGCATTGAATTAGATGGCATCAAGATTCAAATGGCTTGCAAAGAAAAAGCCTTGGTTGATTTTTTATATTTCAATGCTAACTTAAACTCTTTGTCCAAATTGAGTAGCATAAATTGGAATTCAACTCAGATGGAATTATTGAATTGGAAACTAGTGGCCGACTTTC
>CAZXWT010000333.1:0-1514 GCA_964644475.1 uncultured Sediminibacterium sp.
GTCGTTATAAGTTCCTGCTTTTGCAGTTAAACTATACCATTGCTTATTGATATACATTCCAAAATGATGTAAGCTAGATGGCTTGTATGCAGCATCTACTTTTTGAACATCAAATTGATTTGCTAATGCATTTAATAAAGCTTCTTCTGAATGTCCATTCAAATCTTTCACTACACGATTGTAATCCATAATGTGTAATTGATTTGATGGAAACAAAGTGGTTAAAAAATAGTCAGCGCTTTCTGGTGCAGCTAATTTTACTTTTGCTGCAGATGCAGCTCTATGATGTCCATCTGCGATATAAGTGCAAGGAACTTCTTTTTCAAACAAAGAAGTAATTTGTTCAATAATAGTTTCATCACTCACTGCCCAAACAGTATGTTGAATACCATCTTCTGCGGTAAAATCATATACTGCATTTTTAGTAGTCTTCCATTTGTCTATCAATGTATCTATAGATGCTTGATTGCGATAAGCTAAAAACACATTGCCTGTTTGTGCTCCAGAAGTCTTGATATGATTGATTCTATCTTGCTCTTTCTCTGGTCTTGTAAACTCGTGCTTTTTAATAATGTCATTATTATAATCATCTATACTGCTTACACAAACTAATCCTGTTTGTGCACGGCCATCCATGATTAATTGATAAATATAATAACATGGCTTTGATTCTTTAAACAATACTTCTCTTTGTAAAAAAGCGTTTAAATTTTCTAAAGCTAGATCATATACTTGTTGAGAATGTATGTCTACTGTTTCTGGTAAATCAATTTCACTTTTTGTAATATGTAAAAAAGAAAATGCATTACCTACTGCTTCTTGTTTTGCTTCTGCACTATTCAATACATCGTAAGGTTTACTTGCAACTTGTTTTGCTAATTGTGGCTGAGGGCGCACTGCTTCAAAGGGTCTAATTTTTGCCATGGGCGCGAATATCGGATTTTTTAAGGACTCTTTTATGAAAAATTATTCATTAATTCACAAAATGCTTTAACACTATCATGCGGCATTGCATTATACATGCTTACTCTAATGCCACCAACAGTTCTATATCCTTTAACACCTATCATTCCATTTTGTTTACATAAATCTAAAAATGCTGCTTCTTTTGTTTGATCTTTCAAAAAGAATACCGCATTCATGATACTTCTATCTTCTTTTTTGATAGGACAATAAAAATGTTCTGATGCGTCGATGGTTTGATATAATAAATTTGCTTTTTCTTGATTGCGTTTTCCCATCTCTACTAATCCACCTTCTTTTTCTATCCATCTTAAGGTTAATAAACTTACATATATAGCAAATACTGGTGGAGTGTTTAGTAAAGAGCCAGCTTCGATATGTTTTTGATAATCTAAGATGGCTGGAATTTTTCTATTGGTTTTTCCTAGTAAAGATTTTTTAACCACTACTAATGTTACACCAGCTGCACCCATATTTTTTTGAGCACCTGCATAAATTAAATCGAATTGATTAAATGCAGTGGGTCTACAAAATATATCAGAACTCATATC
>CAZXWT010000334.1:0-1502 GCA_964644475.1 uncultured Sediminibacterium sp.
CCATCTCTAATAATGAAACCGTTTATGCATACTATAATGTTTCAGAGATTGACTATCTAGATTACATTCAATCAAATACTAAAAATAATAAAGTGAATTTATCACTGGCAAATAATTCGATATACCCTTTCGAAGGAACCATTGAAACAACTGAAACAGAATTCAATAAGGAAACTGGCAATATTGCATTTAGAGCAAAATTTCCCAACCCTGAAAAATTATTAAAAGAAGGTGGCACTGGCAAAGTCATTGTAAAAAAAGCGTATAAAAATGCCATCATCATTCCTCAAAAATCAACATTTGAAGTACAGGGAAATATATATGTGTACTTAGTTGATAAAAATAATATGGTGTATACTAAAAAAATTAACCCAACGGTTCGTTTAGATAACTTCTTCGTCTTAGATAGAGATTTAACAAAAAATGATAAGATCATTTTTGAGGGAATCCAAAGTATTAAAGTAGGAGATAAAATCGCTTACAAAATGGTAGAAAATCCTATCAATACAAATAACTAAATCTAGGATTATGACATTAAAATTCACCAATAGGCCTGTATTATCTATAGTAATTTCCATTTTCATTTTGCTATTAGGGGTGATTGCATTGACACAGTTACCTATTACACAATTTCCCAATATTGCACCACCAGAAGTAACTGTTACCACTAAGTATACAGGTGCGAACGCTGAAACCTGTGTGAAAGCTGTTGTAACACCTTTGGAAAGAGCCATTAATGGTGTACCTGGAATGGCCTATATGTCTTCCGTTTCTGGAAATGATGGAACAAGTGTGATTAATATTGTTTTTAAATCGGGTACCGATCCAGAATTGGCAGCGGTAAATGTACAAAACAGAGTATCCTCAGCTTTAGATGAACTTCCACAAGAAGCAGTTAAAGCCGGAGTAATTGTGGAGAAGGTTCAAAATAGCATGTTGTTATATTTAAATTTATTGAGTAACGACACTTCAATCGATGAGAAGTTTTTATACAATTTCACCGATATTAATATACTTCCAGAATTAAAAAGAATCGAAGGAGTAGGATTTGCAGATATTATGGGTATGAGAGAATACTCCATGCGTATTTGGTTAAATCCTGTAAAAATGCATGCATACAATGTATCAAGTCAGGATGTAATTAATAGTTTGAAAGAACAAAATATTGAAGCTGCTCCAGGAAAAGTAGGCGATGCTTCTGGAAAAAGACCTCAATCCTTACAATATGTTTTAAAGTATATCGGAAAGTTCAATACAGAAGAACAATATCAAAATATTATCATCAAAAGCACATCTGATGGCGCATTACTTAAATTAAAAGATATTGCCGAAATTGAATTAGGCTCACAAGAATACGATGTAATCTCTAAAGAAAATGGTAGACCCTCTGCTGCAGTCTTATTAAAACAAAGGCCTGGAACTAATGCCAATGAAGTAATTGGTAATATCAAAAAAAGAATGGACGAGTTGAAAAAGAATTTCAACGCAGACATTGACTACAC